>NZ_PVZF01000031.1 GCF_003002055.1 Kineococcus rhizosphaerae | reverse complement strand
GTACTCACGGGGGTAGGGCTTGGGCACAGCGACATCCTTCCAGGCTGCCCTGCGGGCAAGCCAGCTCGGTTGTCACCGATCAGTGCAGCAGACCCCTGAGGTGTTGCCGAGCTGCGCGACAGCGGTCGTGAAGCGTTCGTCGTCGGTGCGGGCCCGTTCACGGGCCGCGATGCTCTCGTCGCGACGTCTTGTGATGGCGTTGGTCTCGCGGGTCTCATCGATGCTTTGACGGGTCAGGCGGGCGTTGTGGCTGCTGACGATGACGCCGATGGCGGCGGCTGCCCCAGCCAGCAGGGCCCCGGCCAGCACCCCAAAGGGGGCTCGAGCCGAGCTGCGCGCGGCATCGAGGGCTTGGTTGTCGACACCGTCGTCGCCGGCCTTGCCTTGGCAGCCTGGTGTCAGCTCGCTGGTTGTCGTACCCGTGGTGCTTGTCGTACCCGTGGTGCTTGTCGTGCCGGTGGTGGTTGTTGTGCCGGTGGTGGACGTCGCACCGGTGGTGGACGTCGTGCTCGTAGTGGGCGCGGGGACGCAGAGGTAGTGACTAGGGCTGACGAGCCAGCGGGGAACTCCGAAGAGGAGAACGAAGGCCATCGCCAGTCCGACCAGGAGAATGACGACGATCTCTACCCACTCGCGCCTGCTCAGCCCCCCGGGGGCCTTCCCGGTCGAGTCCTGGCCGTCGTTGACCTTCGCTACCGCCACGCCGCCGATCTTGGCGCACTGCTGTCTCCAGATGAAGTGGAGCGGGCCCCCAGATCCGTCAGCAGTGACACCCAGCGACGACGGGCGATGTCACGCTCTGGCGTCAGAGCCTGCCGGCGCCCCGCCCAGAGGGGCGATGTCCCGGACGCCCCGACACCGGACTCAGGCCTCGACCAGGACACGCGTGCTCCAGTTTGAGCAGTCCACGACCTGCACACCGGCATCCACGAGCACGACCAATGCCCTGCCCCCGCCCATCACCGCAACATCACGCGGACGCTCACACGCCCGCTCCTCCAGAACGACCGCGTCGTCGTCGAACCGGCCAGCGACGCCTGCCCTTGCCAGGTCTCGCGGATCGTCACCCAGGTCCCGCTCACTGAATCGTGCGCCAGGGGGCGCAGGTGATCGCCCACCCCACGCGCTCACGACCGTCGGTATCGAGGATGCGCAAGAACCCGTTGTCCTCAATGGCCAGGTGCTCTCCGTCGCTCGCCGCGAACCAGACCGGACCCAATCCCGTCGCGATCCGGGACCCCACCGGCTCCAGCGAACGATCCAATAGACGACACCACCAGCCGCCGACCACCAGTGAGCGTCCATCGTGAGGGGAATCAGCTTCAACACCCCACGCAGGACACGCACCTCCTGCCCGGAGACTGCTTCCAGCACTCGGGTGGCCCGACGGCCGTAGGTGACGACGACCCGACCATCGGGCAGGGCTGTCACGGCGTTCACGTTCGTGCGGCTGCGGTCCTGCCACAGCTGCTGACCGGACAGGTCGTAGCCGCACACCCCGTGACGCTCCCAGGCGCTGGCGACCACCACAGGGCACTCACCGGGTACCAGCACCCCCCGCCAGCCTCCAATGTCCCAGACGGTCTCGAACGTGGCGCAGCGCTCACCACGGGGCGCATCACGTCTCAGTGACCACACGTCCACGACCCCTTGAGGCTGGGCGGTGACCAGGAGGTCCTCCTCCCACGGCGGCGTGGCCACGTGGCGTAGGTCGATCGTCAGGCAGCACCTTCCTTCAGGCGGTCGAGCATCACGCCCGCGACTGTGCCCGACGCCTCCGACAGCACCCTGCTAGCAGCGCCGATCCTGCCGGGTGGCCACCTGAAGATGGTGAACAGGCTCCGGGTGGTGTGGAAGGCGGTGCACCGTCACGGTGACGGCCCTGAGCCCTCGACGACTGTGCACGTGAAAACCGACCCCGCGCTGAGGCGATCGAGCAGCTACGAGCGCAGCTGCCCACGGGGCACGTCATCCCCTTCGTGAGGGAAGCAGATCGAGGCGCCGCCGAGTCGAACCAGCCGACGTGGGCCCTGGCGGCGCGCAGCTCACCAGCAGCATGATGAACGGCCAGTAAGCGCTGCGACGCTTGACCCCTAACGACTGCAGACCCCGCCCCGGCAACGACGGGCGCGTGGTACACCTAGCTAGGCCGAGCTCTCGAGGCCGCCAGTGGCGTCGTACGCGGCGGCTGGGGTGCGGTCAGCATGGGCCGGCCCTTGGTGCACATCCCACGCGCACCGGGGCCGCACGCGGGTCAGGCCTTGCGGGTCGGGTTCTTGCGTTCCGTCTCGGCGGGGTGCTTGCGCTCCGTCTCCGCGGACGGGTCACCGCGCTGACCGGGGCCTCAGCGTGCGGGGTAGGGAGCTAGTGCGCGCCTACGAGGGAGGCCAGACCTGCCTCGATCGCGTCCACTTCAGCATCGAGACGGCTCCACGCGCTCGTGCGCAACGCGATGATCAGCAGTAGCGGCACCGCCACGGCCAGCCCGGTGAGGACGAAACCCACTGCTGGCACCGGCGTGCCGAGGGCCGCCAACCACAACGCCACCGAGACGGCCAGGACGGCCACTGCCGTGGCGAGCGTCAGTGCTAGCGGCTGCGCAGCGCGGGTATCGCCGCCGGCTGTGCCCTGCAGGACCGCCAGCAGCGACCACAGCAGGCCGCACATAGTGGTCGCGACGGCCTGAGCGCGGCGCGCCCAGACCATGCGCACACCTCCCCACATCGACGCGAACATCGACGCCGACGCCGAGGCGACCAGGGCACGGACCGAGCTCCAGCCGCCCCAGAAGCCGGCCGCGACTTCGGCCCGCGCTGCGGCCCCTGCACGAGCACTCCGCTTCAGGGACGACCCGACGTACGACCCTGGGTACGGTTCGGTCGCCGCGGGCCAGTCAGCGTCACGACTCTCACGCACCGAAGGGCGCTCGCAGTCGGGATGCAGCATGTCTCTCCTGATGTCAGGCGCTCTAGGCTTGGACGCGTCGTGCTAGCTAGATCGATGGGCGATACCACTCACTAATGACTGGCGGGGGTTGTGGCTTGACTGACGGGCAAGAATGACCTGCTCGATCTTCACTCGTATCGGGTCAGTGCGGGCGGAGCCTCCTGCTGCGGGTGGTTCAACGAGACGTCGAGGTCATCGTGCAACGCCAGGCCCGGCCCGCGCCAGAGGGCGGATGAATCCAGCGTCTCGGGCAGGCGCAGGCCTGGTGTCCTGACCTTCAGTGTCGGTGCCCGCCGCTAGCGTGCGCTCGTGAGCACCCTCGACCCTTTCGTGGCTCGCCGCCTGGCGACGATCCAGCTGCTGCTCGACCGGGCCGTCGAGGCGTCGCGGCAGAGCGGCCCGCTCGGCGTCGACGCCGTCAGCCGCCTCCACGACGTTATCGAGATGTGGCTCGCCCTGGCGGCGCGCGTCCAGGGGACCAAGATCGGCGGGACCTTCGACGACTACTGGAACAGCCTGACGGCGAAGCTCGGCCGTCCGCTAACGCACCGCGTGCGCGCGCAGACGCTCAACAAGGTCCGGGTCAACTACAAGCACTACGGCGTCGAGCCCTCGGCGAACGAGATCGCCGACATGGCCACGTTCGCGCGAGCACTGCTGGAGGACGAGACGCCGGCGCTCTTCGGCGTCGCGCTCGCGGACGTCTCGCTGGCGGACTTCGTCACCAGCGAGCGGGCGCGCGGGATGCTCGATGCTGCGGCGACGAAGTGGGCCGCGGCGGAAGTCGTCGAGGCGTTCGCTGACCTGCATGAGTCCTTCGACGCGGTCGTCTCCGACTACAAGAAGTCCAAGATCACGGGCTACAGCCGCAGCGTCTTCGACTTCATCCCGGACCTGACCACCTTCCACGACGACCGCGAGAACCGGAAGGTAAAGGAGGCGATCGTCACCGTTGAGCGCATCGCGCTGCTCTCCGGGCTGGGCATCGACCTGCGGCGTTACGGGCGCTTTCGATCGTTGGTGCCGGCGTACACGAAGACGATCGGCGGGGGTCGCTACGTGCAGGGTCGCGACGTTGAGCGCTCACAGGTCGACTACGACTTCTGCCGGGACTTCATTATCACGGCGGCCATCCACCTCAGCGAAGAGGACTATGCCTTCGACCACTGGAGGGTCTGCTGCACTGATCGGTGACAACCGAGCTGGCTTGCCCGCAGGGCAGCCTGGAAGGATGTCGCTGTGCCCAAGCCCTACCCCCGTGAGTACCGAGACGACGTCGTGCGCGTCGCCCGGGACCGCGATCCCGGCGTGACCCTGGAGCAGATCGCCGCCGACTTCGGCATCCACGTCATGACCTTGTCGAAGTGGATGCGCCTGGCCGACGTCGACGCCGGCGTCAAGGCCGGGAGCACCACCACCGACAACGCCGAGCTGCGCGAGGCGCGCCGGCGGATCAAGCTGCTGGAGCAGGAGAACGAGGTGTTGCGCCGGGCGGCGGCCTACCTGTCGCAGGCCAACCTGCCCGGCGGCTCGGGAAAAGGATCTTCCCGCTCGTGAGCGAGCTGGCCGCCGAAGGCATCTCGGTGGTCCTCACGTGTCGGGTGCTGAGCATCGCTCGTCAGGTCTACTACCGCTGGCTGGCCGAGCCGGTCACCGATGCTGAGCTGGAGCAGGCGTACCGCGCCAACGCCCTGCACGATGCTCACCGCGAGGACCCGGAGTTCGGCTACCGCTACCTGCACGAGGAAGCCGCGCGGGCCGGGCAGCCCATGTCGGCCCGGACCGCGTGGCGGATCTGCTCGGACAACGGGTGGTGGAGCGCATTCGCCAAGCGGCGCAGCAAGAACGGCAAGCGACCCGGCCCGCCGGTGCACGACGATCTGGTGCGACGCAACTTCACCGCCACCCGGGCTAACCAGGTGTGGTTGACCGACATCACCGAGCACCCCACGGCCGAAGGCAAGCTGTACCTCTGCGCCATCAAGGACGTGTTCTCCCGCCGCATCGTCGGGTACTCCATCGACTCGCGGATGACGTCTCGCCTGGCCGTCCGCGCCCTGGCCAATGCCGTTGCGCGGCGGCGGGTTGACGGGGCTGACGTCGCCGGCTGCACGCTACATTCGGATCGTGGATCGCAATTTCGATCGCGGAGATTCGTCCACGCCCTGAGCCGTCACGGCCTCGTCGGGTCGATGGGCCGCGTCGGCGCCGCTGGGGACAACGCGGCCATGGAGAGCTTTTTCGGGCTGCTGCAGAACAACGTCCTGGACCGTCGGTCCTGGGACAGTCGCGAGGAGCTGCGGATCGCGATCGTGACCTGGATCGAGCGGACCTACCACCGCCGCCGCAGGCAAAGCGGTCTGGGCCGATTGACCCCCATCGAGTACGAGACCATCATGACCACATCGGTCGCCCTGACCGCGTGACGTAGCTGTCACCGATCAGTGCAGCAGACCCGGACGCCGTACTGGCAGGAGCGCGAACGGGCGCTCGAGCAAAGCCAGACGGAAGTTGCAGCCCCAGCGAACATGTCTGACGACGGTGAACCAATCGGCTCTGCGATGGAAAAACGTACAGAGGACGACCCGACTGCAACTGACTATGGCAGGGTCGACGACTCTCGCGATTTATAGGCGCAGCACCGTCCACGGCGATGCTGGCGGGGTTGGCTGCGGCCAGGATGCGCACGGAGTCGGGCAGGTGCAGGTCGCCCACGGTGCGGTCGAGGATGACGCCGAGCATGGCCTTGCGGACGTGGGCGGGGACGGTGGTGACCTCATCCAGCAGCAGGTGTGTGCTCTCACCGCTGGCCAGGCGCTTAGCCCACGCGGGAGCTTCCAGGGTCACGCCGTCGGGGCCGACGACGGGCAGGCCGTTGAAGTCGCTGGCCTCGCGCAGGGAGCCCAGGACGACCTCGCAGCGTCCGCCGTCGGCGGCGGCGAGGGTCTGCGCCAGGGAGGACTTGCCCACACCGGGGTCGCCCATCAGCAGCGGCGTCACGTGCGAGCGCATCGCGGCGGTGATCACGCGCAGCAAGGTCACGTCGGCGGTCATGGTTCCTCCAAGGTTCGGCGGGAGTTGCGGGGCGGTCGCTGTCCGTCCCTGCTGACTAAAATACTAACGGTCGCACTGCGATACAGCAAGCGGTTCGCGCTCCCTACTTGCCGACTCGCAACCGGCGCTCGCGAGCCCCGTGAGGCGCAAGGTCGCGACCGATCCACCGGACGGCTATCGCGTCGCGTGACGGCCGCGCGGCTGGCCGGCGCGCTGACATCTTCGACGGTCTGTGCCTCAGTAGGTGGCGAGGCAGACGCTGTCGTACTGACCGACCAGCGCGTGGGCAGCCCAACGCTGACCGCACTGCACACACGTAGCGCCGCGTCCGTCCTCGCTGACAGCGTGCGAGTGAGTAACGATCCGGCCCACGATGTCGTCCAGGCGCTCGCGAAGGCGGATGGTCTCCGCCGGCGCCGGCGAGGTGCCCGTTGCGTTCAGGGCCTCACGCGCCTCGAGGTGGTGAGCGCGCAGCTGGGTCATGGTCTGGGTCGCGTCCATCGTGTTTCTCCTGGTCCTCTTCGACGGCGTCTGCGGTTCCGGCGGTCCGGGCGGTAGGCGGGGCTGGGCGTGCTCACGCTCGGGGCGAGGCCTGGGGGCGCTGTCCCGGTCAGCCCGGTCAGCCCGGTCAAGCCCGCCCGGACCTTGTCAGGGTCGGGTCAGCTTCTCGGTGGGCAGGACGGTGGTGTCGCCGCACGCCCTGATGACGCGGGTCATCGACCGGGAGTCGATCGGCTCGCGAATCTCGCGACGGGTGCACGGGCTGTCGAACGGGTGCTGAGGCCAGTGGTGGCTGAATGCGTGGCAGTCGCAGTGCTCGATGCGGACGAGGCGGGTAGGGGTCTCGAACGTCTGATCGGGATGGGCGACGACGGCCTCACCGGTCGTGGTCCAGGTCAGCATCTGCTCGGCCGGGGTGCTGGCGTAGACGCTGGCCATCTCCGCTTCGTGGCGCCGGATCTGCGCACCGGCGGAACGAGGCCGGTCGGAACGGGGCGTGCTGGCCATCGGAGCTCTCCCTCGCAACTGCGGGGCGGTCGCTTCCGTCCCCGTCTGAATAAACACTAACACTCTCACTTTAGTAGAGCAAGATGCGAGCGCCGGCGTGAGGCGTGGGATGGGTCGGCATCGGTCGACGCATCTGCCCTTAGCCGGTCGCCGGAGGTCAGCGTTCTGTCCAGGCCTGCTCGGGACGGGAGGGATTGTCGCGGTCATAGAGGTCGGCGCGCGTGGGCCACCAGCCGTGGCCTTCGTATTCGCCGACGCCGAGCTCCTCCAGGGACCCGGGGCGTGGTCGGCTCATGGTTCTCTCCCGTGGTGTCGAAGTGGCGTGGAGGTGGCGACGCGAACCAGTTCGCCGGCCAGGGCGTGCGGCTCTGGGTGGGCGGACCCGGCCGGCCGTTACCGGGCCACGGTGAAGGTGAACCCGGGGCGGCCCCACGTGGGGGTGCTCGCGACTGCGGCGAAGTCGCCCTCGACGTCCAGGCCGCGATCGGCCAGAACCTTGCGGACCTCATCGTGGGTGGCGAATCCGTCGAAGTCGCATCCCCATACCCGCGCGGATCCGTCGGGGCCGGTGCCCACGACGACGCGCAGGTCGGTAGCGCTGGCGCCGTCGCAGACCCAGCCGGTGAGCTCGGTCAGCGTGGTGAGGGGCAGCGTGCTCATGGGGACCTCCCCTGGATCGTCGTGGCGAGCGCCGGGGTGGCGAGCGCCGGGGTGGCGAGCGCCGGGGTGGCGGCGGCTTCCAGTCAGGGGCGGGGCTTGCCTGCCTGTAGGCGCGTGCGCCTGCGACGCGCTGCCGGTGCAGGTCCTCGTCCCGGATCGACCATTCGGGGTCGAGTTCGGCCACGACCTCGCGGGGAGCCAGGGCGCGGTGAGCCACCGCCTGGGCCCAGTCCCAGCCCTCACGCTTCCAGTGGGCACGCTGGGCGGTCTTGGTCACGGTGTCCTCCTCGGGTGGGGCGGTCGCTGTCCGTCCCGTCTGAGATAAACACTAACACCCACACTGTATATCCGCAAGGGGGGCGGGTGAGGGTGGTGTGCGCCGCTGGCTGCTGCTGGCGTCCGGGGGTCGCGGGGTGCGGTGAGGGAACCGCGCGCGGTGAGGGAACCGCGTCGCGACCCCCGTGGGGTTGTGACGCATCCTGGGACGCGCTGGGACGCGCTGGAGCCCCTGGGGGCCGGCTGTGGGCTGGGTTGCCCCGACCCTCGGGGTGGATGCTCGCTCGAGGGCCGGGGTCGTGTGTGGGTGCTGCCCGCTGTGCGGGTCCCCGATCCGGTGTTCCGTGGGCCGGTGTTCTGTGAGCAGCCCGTCGGGGGTGGGTAGGGGGCTGCTGCCCCTACCCACCCCGGTGGCTCAGTGCTTGACCAGGCTCAGGCGCAGGGGCGCGGGGTGCAGCTGGGTGATGATGCGGGCGGGGACGTCGGTGTCCTCGCCGCTGTCGCGGTCGAAGCCGACGAGGACGGCGTCTCCGGCGATGTAGTCGCCGGGGAAGGTGGCGCGGATGTTGGCCTTCCACCAGGCGTCGGCGCGCTCGTTGCGGGGCAGGTCGAGCATCTTGCCTTCGTCGTTGATCCACAGGGTGAGGTCCGGCTGGTTGAGGGGGGCGTAGTCGATGTTGCCGTCGAGGAGGCGCTGCAGGTCGTGCAGGCCGTTGGTCTCGACGATGCGGACGGCGGCGTCGGTGTCGGCGGGGATGAGGATTGCTCGGCTCATGGGGTTCCTCCTGTGGTGGTGTGGGGCGGTCGCTGTCCGTCCCCGTCTGAAGTAAACACTAACACCCGCACCCGATGGGTGCAAGGGGGTGTGCGGGGTGGGTTCGCTCGCGGGGTGGGTTCGGGTGCGGGGTGCTGGCGGCTCGTGGTGCGCGTGGTCGGTGCGCGTGTGCTGGCGGCTGGTGCTGGCGCTCGCTGGTGTTGGTGGGTGGTGGTGCCCGGGGGTCGCGGGGTGCGGTGAGGGGGTCCGCGTGCGGTGAGGGAGCCGCGTGCGACCCCCCGGGGGTTGTGGGCCGTCCTGTGCCGTCCCGGCGGTGCTGGGCGGTCCTGGGCGGTCCTGGGGCGTCCTGGGGCCGGCGGTGGGGTGCTCGGCCGTGGCCGGGGCCGTGGCGGGGACTGGGTGGCGGGGACTGGGTGGCGGGGACTGGGTGGCGGGGACTGGGTGGCGGGGACTGGGTGGCGGGGACTGGGTGGCGGGGACTGGGTGGCGGGGGGCGGTGGCCCCGCCCCCTGTTGGGGGGCGGGGCTGGGGTGGGGGGTTAGTCCCAGTCGTTGTAGTCGTCGGGTTCGCTGTCGTCGCCGTCGCCGGGGGTGTGTTCGTTGGTGCGCTGGCAGGTGGGGCAGGTCCAGGTGGCGGTCAGGCCGAGGTCGTCGTAGGTGACGTCGGTGTCGTCGGCGTAGCCGCAGGCGGTGTTGGGGATTTCGTTGCCGTCGTCGTCGGTGAGGGGGAGTTCGCAGATGACGTAGGTGGTGGTGGTGGTGCTGTAGATGCCGGAGCCGATCCAGGCGGTGGGGCAGCCGGTGCCGCGGTGGGTGCTGCGAGTGGTGGTGGTGCGGGTGGTGGTGTTCATGGGGTGCCTCCCTCAAGGCTTGTGGTGGCGGGGCGGTCGCTGTCCGTCCCCGTCTGAGGTAAACACTAACACCCGCACCCGACGAGTGTCAACCCGTGGGGTGGGGGAGTTTCCGGGAGTTTCGTAGGCAGGGTGAGGGCGCCTCTGTCGGGGCTGCTGTTCGCTCGTGGGCTCAGGTGACGGCGCAGCCGGCACTCGGGTACCTGTCGGGCCTGCTGGGGCCTGTCAGCTCGTCTCAGGGCCCGCCAGGGCCTGCCCGGGCTTGCAGGCAGGAGACGGCGCAGCCGGTGCCGCAGCATCGGCGCAGCCGTTGCAGCGCAACCGATCCACCGCAACCCATCCGGCGCACCGGAGCGCAGCGACGGGGCACCCGCCCCGCCTGCCCTCGGAGCGCAGCGACGAGGGCGCCCCAGGGAATGCCATCCGCGCTACGGCTCGCGCCGACGACATTCTCGCGGCGGTGGCGCGCAGCGCCGCCGGGGTGCCGAGCGCAGCGAGGTACCGCCCGGGTCGCTTCAGCGACCCGCCCGGGGTGTGGCGCGCAGCGCCACACCACCCAGCGCCGG
>NZ_PVZF01000030.1 GCF_003002055.1 Kineococcus rhizosphaerae | reverse complement strand
CCCCGGTAGGCCCGTACCCGCTGCTGCTGTCGACTGCCCCACACCATTCAACGCCTCCACGATCGAGGTGTTGCGACGACCGGTTGAGTCCGTCCAATTCCCCGGCGCGACCCGCTTCCCCCTTCAAGCCCAGCGCATCGGATCGGGCAGGCTGTGACCGCCACGTCTGCTTGTCACCTATAGAGTGGGGGCGTTAGTATTATTTAGACAGGACGAGCTCCGGCCTGATCCCACGACCAGGAGGCAGTTCATGTCACCGCAGGCTCGCGGCGTGTCTCAACCGCCCGCAGGCGACGCGTCCAGCACCAGGATCCGGCCGCAGGCCTCAACGTCTGTCCCGGGGCGGGCGTGGACGTTGGATGAGCTGCGCTCGGCGGCGCGGTTGACCTTCACCACCGACGGACGTGACCGCCTGGACACCGATGCCGTGGCCGCAGCGGTCCAGATGTCGTCGCGGCAGGTGCAGCGATGGCTGTCCGGGCAGGCCCGTCCCTCTCCGGCGGCCGCGGAGCGGTTGCGTGCCGCGCTTCTACCGCGCGCTGAGGTGCTGCAGCGGCAACTAGCCGACGCGCGCAACGCTCATGCTGGCCTGGGCGAGGTCGAGGCGCACCGTGCGCAGCACCCGGCGGGGCCGCTGGATGAGACCTTGATGAGCTCGCGGATGACGACCTGGGCCCGGCGGGGCTGGTTGCAGCCGCACCTGGTGCTCGTCGTGGCCCACCCGGACCTGGGCATCACCCGCGCCGGCGTCATCGTCCACGACCCCGATCGTCTGCAGGCTCTGCTGCGCGCCCAACCGCGCCCGGCCACCAGCGCCGGAGGCCGATGGCTGGTCCAGGACGGGTTGCAGACCGCCACCCGGTTCGAGGCGGTCCTGATCCGTCATGCCCTGATGCTGGACATCGCCTGGTGGCGGGTACTGGTCAACCCCCAGCTGATGCCCAAGGGGCACAGCGACAGCTGGCTGAGCAGCGCCCCGCTGCCCAACCTCAGCGCGATGGCCAGAGTGGCCGGAGTTCGCGGGCGACGAGTCAGCGATCGAAGCCTCCTGCACGGGGCGGCAGCGCTCGAGCTGCCCCTGCAGGAAGGCGCGGCCGACGAGCCTGAGCAGCCCGCGCACCCGGCCGCCGAAGGCAGCCAAGCCGGCACCGTTGCCTCTTCGGCCGCCTCCACGACGAGCACCCCCGCCCCGCAGACCCCCCGGACCGCACAGACCCGACAGACCTCGCGCGGAGGCCGGCGCGCTACCGGCGCCAGCGTGGCAGACCTGAAGGCGGCGCTGGTAGCCCTGGGGCCGGGAGTGAGCGACGACGTCGCGGCCCGGGGCGGGATCCACCTGCAGGCGCGTGAGACGTCGTTGCGGTTGAGCTCCCACGACCACGAGGTGGCGGCCAGCGTCGACCTTGAGCTGAAGCACTCACGCTCCTCGCTGCTGAGCGCGGTCGTGAGCTGGGATGCGCTGCAGACCGCGACCATCCGACTGCTGGCCGCCCTGGCCCGTGCGCAGAACACCCCCGCGGCCGGCCGCCGACGGCGCGCGGCTCCCCTCGACGTCGGCCTGCGCGACGGGCACCTGGTCCTGGGTAGCGGACGCGGTGCCCAACGTCGCGAGCAGGTCCTACCCACGGTCGCAGGTCCCATCCACCCTGAGGCCGTTTCTGAGACGACCCGCCAGACCCGCCAGACCCGCCAGACCCGCCAGACCCACGAGCTGCAGGACGTCTTGACCGTGCCCGCCGGAATCCTCGCCTCCTACGTCCGTGCTCTGGCCGCGACCAGCACCTACCAACGCCCGGACCTCGGCGCCTTGGTCAGCCCACCGCCGCTGCACTGCGTGCACATCGACCTACCCTCGGACTCCGCGGTGCACCTGACCTCCACCGACGGACGCCGACTGAGCGACTGGGCCACCGGCATCGCCTGGCCCGGCCCAGCCGCGCACGTCCTGGTCGCAGCGGATCTGCTGCGCGCCGGCGTCGACGCCCTGGCGCACTTCGACCAGGACGCCCCACTCACCCTGGCCGTGACCGAGAACCGGGTGCGTCTGTACACCGGCCCCGCATCCTCCTCCGCGGCGCGGTCGGCACGGCCGGAGCCCTCAGCTTCGACGTCGTCGCACCCGGCCGTGGCCTGCAGCATCACGATCGCCTGCACCTCCGACCGCGGGTACCCGCCGGTGCGCTGGACACCACCGAGCTCTGACCTGCCGCAGCTGCTCCTCAGCGACAACCAGCGGACCGGCCTGGCACGCACCGCCCGGTCCCTGACCCACGCCTTCACCCGCGACCTGCAGCAGACCAGCAGGGGCGGCCCCAGCCGCACCGCACCCCCCGCCGCGCTACCCACCGCACTGTCCAACGACGCATCCCCCAGCGCGATGACTCTGCGCTGCAGCTCTGATGGCCACCTCGAGGTCACCGACGACGCCGGGACCACCACCAAACGGCTGCGGCTGGTCCCGACCAGCACCGCCGCACCCGCCGCGCCGGCAACGACCGACCCCACCTCTACCCGGCGCTCGCGGTCCGTCCCCACCACTGACGTCGTGGGTGACGTGGGCCGAGGAGGCGCCGGCGGTCGGCGCCCGACGGGCCTCGACGCAGAGCGTGGACCGCTGGAGCCGATCCGGTTGTCCGCCGGCGATCTTGAACAGGCACTGAGCCTTCGCCCCCGCGGGCCGCTGCTGATCACTGTTCTTCCCCCATCGGGACAGAACCCGCCGGCGTGGGCCGTCACGGACCCGCCCTCATCGCCGGCGAAACCTCTCGCCGTCGCCTCTGCTGCTCAAGCAGAAGGTGCACCCGCCAGTCCGGTGGGAACCCTCTCGGTGCTTCTTTCCTCAGCGCCGGGTCCAGCGACGTCCGGGCGCGCTGACGAGCGACACCAGACCAGCTGACTACTGCACTGAGGGCCCTTTGGATCTGTGGATGGGAAGGTGGATCTGACCACCACGCGGGCGTTGAGGTCACGCTGACGCCGTGGGCACACGCGGTGATCTGACGGACAAGGCTTGAGCATGGATCGAGCCCGTGCTTTCACCTGCGCGTCCTGACCGCGGCCCCTCACTACTTGCCGGCTCACTGATCGGCGGCCGGGCGCGGACACATCAAGAAGGGCCTGTCCGCCGTGGACAGGCCCTCCTTGGTGAGATGTCAGCAGCGCGGGTAGAGGCCGGACATCCTGTATCCCGACTCGTCCGGCCAGAGGTCCACGAAAGGCTCCTCACCCGGGGGCGCCCAGATCATCCCACCCTGGAACTCCTGAACCGTGGAGTAGCCCTCGTAGGAGTATTGACTGGTGAGCGGGTAGCCCAGGCACCCGTTCTCCCAGCCCGCCTGGCCGTACTCGATCAGGATCGCCGAACGCACCACATGAGGTCCGCTTTCGGCCTCTTCTGGGGACCAGTACATGACGCCGCCCTGGTACTGCTGGTACACGCCACCAGCACGAGACCGGAGCTCCTGCGAACGCGGGTACCCGAGCTCACCGTTTTCGTAGCCGAACTGCCCGTATAGTTCACGGAACGAACCCGAGACGCTGTGGGCGCCGACGTCCGGCGACCAGTACAACACGCCGCCCTGGAAGACCTGGAAGACGCCGTTGCGGATCGGCACTTCCTGCGTCAGCGGGTATCCGAGAAAACCGTTCTCGTAGCCCTGACCGGCGTAGAACCGCAGGAAGTCACCGGAGACGGAGTGAGCTCCCGTCGTCGGCGTCCAGTAGAGGGTGCCGCCCTGGAAGTTCTGGAAAACACCGCCACGGATGGGTACCTCACCCGAAGTGGGCTGGCGCAAGAAGCCGTTCTCAGCACCTGAAGAGCGCCACAGATCACCGAAGGAACCGGTGACGGGGTAGCTCGTCGCCAGGAGCTGTGTCGGTGCGGCAGTTGCCGACGGAGCGATTGACAGGGCCAGCGCTGCGGCCCCGGCAGCGGCAATGCCGCGAAGGAATCTCATGCCTCACTGTACCGCCGCGGCCTTCCCTGCTCTCCGGACCTGCTGGTAGGTGGGGCATCCTGAGCGTTCCCACACCCCCGGGGCCACTGTGCCTCACAGCCTCCAGCAGGACGGGCAGGACACAGGTCATCTACCCCATTGCAAGCTGTCGATGCTCTGGAAGTGCCAGTTGTCGTAGTAGTTTTGATCCGCCAGGGCGTGCAGTCCATCGACCATCCCCGCGCTGCCGTGCTCGACCCACAACTGCTGCAGCTCGGCGTACTCCTCAGGACTGAGGTCGAACTCGACGGTCCGGTCGCGGTAGGCGTCGTCGTTACTGGAGACGACACCTTGCACCCCGCCGACCCGCACGGTCGGCGTGGCCGTCGGCGGGACCGCCGGGCGCGCACCCAGGGCCCGGGCCCGGCCGGCACGAGAGTTCAGCGCGGTCCGGGCCAGACGCTGCAGCCGCTGCAACTTGGGGTTGTTCGCCCGTGGGCGACTTTCCCCGCTGACCCACCGACGCAGCTGACGAGGGGACAAGCCCAGATCGGCGGCCGCCGCGCGTAGGTCCGGACGCTGCGGGTCGCGGCTGGAGGCCCCGTACACCGAGCGAAGCATCTGACCGACGTCCTGACTGTTGTTCGGCGGCTGCACTCCGGCGAAAGCGGCCATGGCGCTTCGCGTGGCCGCTGACTTCAGCTGCTGCGGGTCGGGTCGCGGCAGCGGGGATCCGCTGCGGGTGGTGGTGGGGCGCTGGACCCGCGGGGTGGCACGGCCATCACCGCGGCGGCCGCGAGCCGCAGACCCTGACGAACTGGCGGCGCCACGGGTGGAGGCGTTCCCGGGCCGCGCCGACGAGGCCGGGGGCGCAGCAGGAGCAACGGGCGAGCCCGACTGCGGTGGGGTGGGCATCCCCGGCAGAGGCACCGCTTCGTAGCGCGAGCCTGCCCCGCTGCCCGTACCGCGCGAGCCGGTGCGACGCGAGCCGGTGCCGCGGCGGGGCGGCTCCTGGTCCCCACTGCGCCGGCGCGAGCGCGGGCTCACCACTCACCCAGCAAGGTCATCTGTCCGGGCCCGTCCTCGTCCTTGTCCTTGTCTTCGCCGTCCACACGATCACTGCCCACCTGTTCGATGCTCACGTTCCCAGCACCCGCCTGCGCCTCATCCACACGGCCGCGGTCAACGAGATCAGGGACATCGTCGCTGACGGCTCCGACACCTACGCCGGCTTGCTCTGGGCTCGACGCAGCAGAGGCCGTCGCGGCACCCGCTCCTTCCCGGGCAGTGCTCACGGGGCCCGCGGGGCTCGCGGGGGAAGCCGAGGTCTCGATCTGCACGGGCGCAGGACCTGCCATCCACTCCCGGACGTCCTGCAGCGCGTCACGTCCGCCCCAGCCGGTGCCGGTCAGGAACGGCAACTGCTCACTCATCGTGCCGCTGCGGTACGGCTTGTACCCACCCAGGCCCGTGCCGAGCTTGGAGCCCAGCCGCGTCTTGCCCTCATCACGCCCGGGCCAGCCGGCCACCGGGTCACGTTCAGCGCTGGCGTAGGCCAGCACGTCGGTGTCGGCTACCACCAACGGCCACGTCCCGCTCTGGGCACCGATGGCCTTAACGGTGTGCAGCATCCCCACCTTGCTGGCCGCGCGGATCGCGTGGTGGAAGTACGGCTGGAACGCCGAGGTGCCCTTTGCCGCCGAGGCCGCGAACCACCCGTTGGTCCGCTTGTAGACCTGCTTGACCATCTCCAGCACCACCGGCGCCTGCTGGTCGTCACTGTCCAGCAACACGTTTCGGGCATCGCGCAGCACCCGGTACCAGGGCTCGAGAACGCGGGTGGACTGCTCGGCGGTCCACAGCCACGCCCGGTGCACCTGCGGGGTGAATCCCTGCTCCTTGACCGCGTAGGCCAGGGTCGTCGTGGTCACCCACTGCTGGGTGCCGGCGCTGCGGCCGGAGGGGTCCAGAACCGAGGGCCAGCGCCAGTCCTCGTGGGCGGGGACCTCGATCAGCCACCATCCCGCGCGGCGTTCGTCGAAGGCGACGCCGTCTTCGTACAGCTGCGGGCGCCCCAGGCCCAGGAGCACCGAGGAGCATGCGGCCAGGTAGGCGCCGTTGCGGTCGAAGGCGTGAACGTACCCGAGCCGCTGCTCTTCGGCGTGAGGGTGACGAGTCCAGTTGAAGACGCCGTCGAGCATGCCGATGTTCGCCGGCCCGATGCCGGAGTAGTCGACAGCTTCCCACTGCTTCTTGCGCTCCAGGGGAGTGACCAACTCGATGAGATCCATGCCGGTGGAGATGGCTCCGCGGAACGGGATTCCGACCGCCTCGGCGAACAGCTGCAACCGGCGTGCGGTGACCGAGGGATGCTCGCTGCGTGGAGCGACAGCCCCGCCCATCACAGCCGTTGCGTCCCCGGTGGGCAGGGTCGAGTCCATGGCCTGCAGGCACAGCACGGCGACCTCCCCGCGCTCAGCGCCGGCCCGGCGCAGACGGGTGATGCCGCGCAGCTGAGGGGCCGAACGGCCGTCGCCGAACACCCAGCCCTCCGCGGCCGCGTCCGACAACGCCGGCAGGTCCCGGCTCAGCTCCTCCAGCCAGGTCCGGCGCTTGTCCTCGCGGGTCGGGATCGCTTCGACGTCGACGCCGAGCTGTCGCCACAGCGCAGGGGTAGGCACGATCTGGCCTGCCTCGGCCGTGGTGCGCCAGCGCACCGGCGGGGACCCCAGCCGCAGCGACCGGCCCAACGCCTCGAGGTCACCGAGGTGCCGGATGGGCTGCTCGAGCGGGACGCTCGACCCGTCGGGCAACCAGGCCATGGTGACGTCGACGAGCGCCGCGACGGCGCGGAAGGCGGACGCAGGCGCCGGCGCGGCCCCGGGTCGAGCAGTCCCGGCGGTGCGGGACGTAGTTCCAGCTCCCCGGGCACCGGCGCCCTGCACCCGAGACCCACGCGCGCGGGACGAGTGTGGCGCACCGGTCGTCGAGACCCCAGATGGAGCTCCAGACGGGGCCTCGGACGACGCCGTGGTCGCACGCCGCGGCGGGCTCATGGTCTCAGTGGCGGCGGGTCGGCCAGCTCGCGCGGTCTGTGCCGGGGCCGGGTTGTCAGCGGGGCGCGGACCGGCGGACGAGGTGGCAGAAGACACAGCAGGCGAAGCGGCGGGCGGGGCAGCGCGGGCCAGGCGGGCCCGGTACTCATCGGGGTTGTTCTGACGCCACTGCTGCAGGCGCTCCCACATCTGCTCGCGGTCGGTGGCGATGGTCTGCACCCAGTGCTCGGGATGGAACGGCAAGCCGTCCAACAGGAGCCAGCAGGGTGCGCCGCAGCTCAGGCAGAGGTCCCAGTCGTCGGGACGGGCCAGGGCTTCGTGTCCTTCTCGGTCGGTGAAGGAAGCAGCCGGGATGCTCATGCCCGCCCCTTGGCGCGCGCACGCGCGACGGCGCCCGGTGGCATCGGGGGCGTCTCCGGCGACGGGCGCCAGGAGGCACCGGGGAGACTCAGCTGATCCTGCACGCATCATGCCTACCACAAGTTCGGTGCGGGCGCTAGTATTTACCGACCCTGTCGCACGTTGACTGCATTCGAAGATCGCGCACAGATGAGTGTGCGTGTTAGTGTTTGCCGCAGTCTTGAGGAATGGATCCTCAGCGAAGCTGAAGCGGAGAGGGACATGGCGGCCGAGAGGAAGACAGAGTCAGCGCGTCGCGGCGCTGCAGCATCGACCCGGGCCCGTACGCGGCGCAGCCCTGCTGACCCGGCGGCGAAGACGTCCGCTGACGCCTCGGCGCAGCACGAACAGGCTCGTACAGTCCCCCCATCTCGCGAGGTAGTCCAGATGAACACCGTTGCCGAACCCCAGGTCGACCGCCGCCGCCGGCCGGTCAACCCCAGCCCCGACCGCGTCAGCCTGCGCGCGCAGGCCGAACGCGAAGTGCAGGACGTCATGGCGCAGCTGCAGGACAAGTCCGAAGAGGAGCAGTTGATCGAGATCGGCCGGCTCACCAACGAGGCCTTCGATCTGGAGAAGACGACCATGCAGCGGGCAGTGGCCGCGGCGTTCTCCTCAGAGTTCTACGACGGCTCGCGCTTCAACCTCGCTCCCCTGCTGGGAGTCACCACCACCTCATGGGCCGAACGCCGGCGCCGCGCACTGCAAGTTCCCGAGCCGCGGTGGCTGCGCAACGCCTCGCGCGACGAGATCGCGGCCCGCGCACAGGAGATGGGCTTCCCGCACCTGCCCGAGGAAGAAGAGCGCCTGGTCGAACTGGGCGTCGCCGCGGTCGCCGCACAGGAGAAGAAGGCCGCGCTGACCGAGCAACGCAACGCGATGGTCCGACGGATGTACACCGCGTCCTACACCAACCCGCAGGGACGCACCCAGCCGCAGCTGGCCAAGCTGGCCGGCATCAGCGACCGGCTCGTCTGGCAGATCATCAACCCGCTCAGTCAGCGCCGGGCGGCGAAGAAGGCCGCCCAGTCCGCGGTCCGACCCAGCGCTGAGGTGGCCGGCGGCGACGAGCGGTGAAATGCCCGTCGCCGCCGGCCAGCGGCACTCGAGACCGCTCAGATGAGGGCGTCGGCTCCACTTCACGACAGGTTCTGCCTGTAAGGCCAGGAGATGGTGCTCTCCGGGCGAGGTGCCGTGGAAGCTTGGACGCAAGCCGGGATCGGGCGCAGAGTGTGGCGCCGTGATCGAGGTCGAGGGTCTGAGCAAGATCTACGGCCGGGGCGTCGCCGCGGTTGACGACCTCTCCTTCACCGTCGCCCAAGGGAAGGTCACCGGTTTCCTGGGTCCGAACGGCTCAGGCAAGACCACGACGATGCGGATGATCCTGGGCCTGGAGCGCTGCACCGCCGGCACCGCCCTGGTCGACGGCCTGCCGTACTGGCAGCACCGGCAGCCGATGAGCGTGCTGGGCGCACTACTGGATGCTCGAGGGGCTCATCCCGCCCGAACCCTGCGCGAGCACTACCGCGCCCTGGCCGCCGTCGGTGACATCTCCTCCCGCCAGGTGGAGCAGGTCCTGGACATGGTGGGCCTCGAAGACGTCGCGGGTCGGCGCATCGGGGACTTCTCCCTGGGCATGGCTCAACGGCTGGGATTGGGTGCGGCTCTGCTGGGCAATCCGGGCACGGTGATGCTCGATGAGCCGGTCAACGGCCTGGATCCCGACGGCGTGCTCTGGATGCGAACCCTGCTGCGCCGCCTCGCAGACCAGGGACGCGCGGTGCTGGTGTCCTCGCACCTGATGAGCGAGGTAGCCCTGACCGCTGACCACCTGATCGTGATCGCCGGCGGCCGACTGTTGGCCGATGAGTCGACGCCTCGGTTCTTGCAGCGCGCCGGCTCACGAGGGGTGCTGGTGCGTTCGCCTCAGGTCGATCAGTTGCGGGCGCTTCTGCGCACGCTGTACACCGAGCTTTCGGAGGCTCAACGTGCTCAGAGTCGGGTCAAGGCGGCGGACGGCGGTGGCCTCATCGTCCACGGCATCACCCCATCGTTGCTCGCTCAGGCCGCGCTGCGCAGCGGCGTGGAGCTGCACGAGCTGACGCCGCTGCACGAGACGATGGAAGACGTCTTCATGCGGATGACCGCCCACGCAGCGTCTGCAGCACCTCGCGAGTAGCAGCAACCGACAGCAGGGACAGAGCCAGGTCCAGAGACTGGATTGCACAGGCAGTCCGACATGCCCTGGACCGAGGCAGACACGGCGGGTTCAATCGGTCGTTGCAACACCGGACTGATGCAGCGATCGTAGCTGCTCCTCGAACACCTCAGCAGGAGTCTTCCAACCAAGAACCTTCCGGGGGCGGCCATTGACCGCAAGAGCGACAGCCTCGAGGTCTTCAGCCGACCATCGCGACAGGTCGGTGCCCTTGGGGAAGTACTGCCGCAGCAGCCCGTTGGTGTTCTCGTTACTCGGCCGCTGCCACGGCGAATGCGGGTCAGCGAAGAACACCCTCGTCCCGGTCGCCAGCGTCAACAACGCGTGCCCAGACAACTCCTTGCCCCGGTCCCAGGTGAGCGTCTGACGTAGCTGCTCGGGCAGTCGCGAGATCGACGCGGTCAGTGCAGCGTTCATCGCCACAGCTCCGTAACCACCGAGCGAGGGCCCGTTCTTCACCGGTGGAACCTCACCCCATCCCTCCAAGCGGGGCAGGTGCACCAACAGCGTGCAGCGGCTACTACGTTCGACCAACGTCCCGATCGCAGAACGCCCAGTTCCGATGATCAGATCACCTTCCCAGTGCCCCGGAACGGCACGATCGGCGGCCTCAGCCGGTCGCTGGCTGAGCGCCACGTCGGACGTCACATGACCCTGCGCCTCGTTCCGCGACCTCGCCCGCGGTTCACGCAGCGCCCGACCGGTACGCAGACACGTCACGAGCTCGCGCTTCAGCGCGCCGCGCCCCTGGATGAACAACGACTGGTAGATCGCCTCATGACTGACGCGCATGGAATCATCATCGGGGAAGTCGACCCGCAGGCGGTGAGAGATCTGCTGCGGGCTCCACGCCGTCGCCCAGCGCCGGTCCTGACGATGGGGCTTGTTCAGCCCCTTCCACGTCGGCGGCGTCGGACCCAAGACGGCGGTGCCATCGGACCGGCGGACTTTCCCTGCCAACCGGTCCTGCACGTAGTCGCGCAGCTGATCATTACCGACGAGCTTGGCAGTTTTGGGACGTTTCGCGGCCTCCTGCGCCTTCCACTGCGCCACGCCGGCGCGGTAGACCTGCTTTCCACTGCAGGTCGCGGCGTTGCGCCGCAGTTCCCGCGAGATCGTGCCTGGGTCGCGGCCGATGCGGCGGGCGATCGCCCGCACTCCCTCACCCTGGGCCACCAGCAACGCGATCTCCTCCCGCTCAGCGAACGACAGGTAACGTCCGGTGGGCTCATCCAGACTCATCGGTGCCATGCCGCCAGCGTGGCGGAACCAGCGGAATCCGACCGGCCAGGACACGCCAACCCCAGCCGACGCCTTCTCCGTCGACAATCCCTCGGCGATCAACCGCCAGAACGCCCGCTGCACCGTCCGCGACGGCTGCGGCCTACCCGGGGACCGCATCGCCGGCCGCAACGCCCGGTCCGCGGCCCACTGGCGCCGCCCACCCCCCGGCAACGCCGTCGTAGACGTCTTGACCCTCGCGCCCATCCGCGCACCTCCTGCTCGAGGTGTTGCGACGACCGATTGAATCCACCCTGGACGGACTCAACCGGTCGTCGCAACACCTCGATCGTGGAGGCGTTGAATGGTGTGGGGCAGTCGACAGCAGCAGCGGGTACGGGCCTACCGGGG
>NZ_PVZF01000029.1 GCF_003002055.1 Kineococcus rhizosphaerae | reverse complement strand
CGGTGAGCCACAACTCGTTGGGCCGGTTTACGGCGAACTTCCGACGGACCAGATCGTCATGCACTGGCGGGCCGGGCCGTTTCCCGTTCTTGCTGCGCCGCTTGGAGAATGCGCTCCACCACCGGTTGTCCGAGCAGATCCGCCACGCGGTCCGCGCCGCCATGGGCTGCCCGGCCTCAGCTGCTTCTTCGTGCAGGTAGCGGTAGCCGAACTCCGGATCATCGAGGTGAGCATTGAAGAGGGCGTTGGCACGGTAGGCCTCCTCCAGCTCCGCCGGGGCAACGGGCTCGGCCAGCCAGCGGTAGTAGACCTGGCGAGCGATGTTCAGCACCCGGCACGTGAGGGCCACCGAGATGCCCTCGGCGGCCAGCTCGCTCACGAGCGGGTAGAGCCTTTTCCCGAGCCACGTCCTGAGCCACCGGGCAGGTTTGCCTGGGAGAGGTAGGCCGCCGCCCGGCGCAGGACCTCATTCTCCTGCTCGAGCAGCTTGATCCGGCGGCGGGCTTCGCGCAGCTCCGCGTTGTCGCTGCTGGTGGTGCCGGGCTTGGCGCCGGCGTCCACGTCGGCTTGGCGCATCCACTTCGAGAGCGTCATCACGTGAATGCCGAAGTCGGCGGCGACCTGCTCCAACGTCACGCCAGGATCGCGGTCCCGGGCGACACGGACGACGTCGTCTCGGTACTCGCGGGGGTAGGGCTTGGGCACAGCGACATCCTTCCAGGCCCGCTCGGGAGCAAGCCAGCTTGGTTGTCACCGATCAGTGCAGCAGACCCGAGTGATCAGCTGCTGAGACCAGGAGTCGAAGTCGTTTGGGGCACGTAGGGCCTGGCCGGTCACGATGGTGGCGACCAAGCTCAACCGCCATGCCCGTCAGGACCCTACGTGCTCTTCTATCGTGCCAGCCTCGACGTCTCCCGCGACCTCGCCCAGGCCATCGCTCGTCTCCTCTCCGCTCACCAGGCCCGGATCGGCACCCGCCGAGGACGCCGGGTACTGGGGTGCTTCGCTCAGGCGGTCCTGCTGCTGCGGTTCATGCGCCACCGCGCTGCGGTCGCCGACCTGGCCCGCGACAACGCGGTCAGCCTCAAGACCGCCTACCGCTACCTGCACGAGGCCCTCGACGTCCTCGCCGCTCAGGCCCCTGAATTGCCCGAGGTCGTTACGGCAGCGGTGGAGCGTGGCGTGGAACACCTCTTGCTGGACGGCACCCTCATCCCCACGGACCGTGTCCATGACCCCGGCAGTCGACGTGATCGCTGGTACTCCGGAAAGCACCGCCACCACGGCGGTCTCGTTCAAGTCGTCACCGACGCCGACGGGCGGCCGTTGTGGGTTTCACCGGTCGAGCCCGGTTGCACTCATGACCTGACCGCAGCGCGCATCCACGCCCTGCCAGCGCTTTACCCCGCTGCTCGTGAGGGCGTCCCGACTCTGGCCGACAGGGCCTACATCGGTGCCGGAGCCGGCATCCGGGTACCTGTTCGCCGTCCTCGTGGTGGGCAGGTTCTCGACGCATCCACCCGGGGCTGGAACTCCTACCTCAACGCCGAACGCGCCTTCGTCGAGCACGGCATCGCCCACCTCAAAACCCGCTAGCGAGCCTTGGCCCACGTCAGTCTCTGCCCTTGGCGCATCTCCGCGATCACCGCCGCCGCCCTGGTACTCAGCCTCTGGGAGGGTCGCTACTGACAAAGGCTCACTGTCGATGTCGTAGCCAGTAGACCCTGGTGTGAGATCGGGCCCAGAACGCAACTACGGCGAGGCCAGTGTTTCACGAGTTGAACCTGCCGCCCGATTATCCCTCCAACCTATGCTGGAGTTCGTGCTGTGCCACCATCTACAGATAGACACGACTCTTGACGTCGGCGATTCCTGATTTACGCAAGAAGTAGGTGTTGACTTGGTCGCGCCACTCCTGGGCGTTGACGAGCTGCCATCTGAATCGATCACTGACCCTCTGCCACAACGACTCCTCCACTGAACCCCGCAGCTTCAGCCACCGCTCGCGCATGGCAGTGACCTCCTCGACTCCATCGGCGTGCGTGTCGTAGATGTGCTGGATGACGGTTGTGCCCGAGTGCAGACGGTGGGTGTATGGCACGTGATGAAAGAACAGCAGCAGTTCATCGGGGCAGCGGGCGACGTCTTCGTACACCTCAGCCCACGCGGGGGGGAACTGGCCGGCGAAACCTGATCCGGTGGCCACGGTCCGGTCTACTCCGACTCCAGCGCGGTCAGCGAAGTGGTAAGTACCCCAACGCGAGTACTCATAGCCGTCAACGGCCGGTCCATAGTGGGTGTGGGGCGTAACCATCCAACCCACACCCAAAGGTGCGGTGTACCTCTCATACGTCGACCAGGACTGCAACAGCAGGTCTACGACCGTGTCTTGGACGCCGGCATCAGGAAAGGTCAACCGGCCCCATTCCCGGGCCAGATCATCGACTTTCGCGGCCGGGTTCCACGCCAGTCGCCCGAAACCGTGCAGGTTCGCTTGAGCCAGATCGTGCCCTGTCCAGTTGAGGTCATCACCAACGTTGGACACCCCGCAGACGCCCAAGAGGCTACGAACGAGGGTGTCCTCAGGCCGACTCCCTTGGGTGGTCGGAAACTGAAACAGCTCACTCCATTGCGGCGGAAGGTAGCACAAGTCGATCTGATGGCCGGTGTACTCCTGCGTGATCTGAACTTCAACGACAACATTGGTGCGTGGCATGGCCAAAAGCAGGGGAGAAACCGGCTCACGCACCTGAAAATCCATGGGTCCGCACTTGACCTGGAGGATGACATTGTCGTCGAACTGCCCGTCCAGCCCTTGGAACTCATCGTATGCGGCCCGGGCACGGTCAGTACGGCGGTCACGCCAGTCTTGGCGGTGGTTGTACACAAAGCACCGCCAGTAGACGCGTCCCCCATGCTCAGCCAACGCGCGCGCCAGCAGATTCGCACCCTCAGCGTGGTTGCGTCCGTAGTCGTGCGGACCGGGTTGACCCTCAGAACCCGCCTTGACCAGAAAGCCACCGAAGTCAGGAACCCAGGTGTTGACGCGTTGCGCAGCCGCGGCCCACCACGCCGCAACCGCAGGATCAGCCGGATCAGCGGTGTCGAGGTCTCCGGCCAGGATGGGGGAGGCAAAGTTTACGCTCAAGTAGGTCGTGATCGCGAAACCACGCAGAACGTCGGCGATGCGGGCAACGCCAGGCAGGAGTTCATCGAGCAACGGGACGGCGTTGGAGTGCACGTTCACATTGTTCAAGGTCAGGGCGTTCACTCCGGTGGAGGCCAGCAGGCGGGCGTAGTCGGTGATCCGGCGTAGGTCTGAGGTAACCTGGCCATTGTGAAAGAACAGAGACCCACCGGCGTATCCTCGTTCGATACTCCCTAAGTGGTCGCCTGCATCAAGATTGTCCCAGTGGTTCATCATGCGGACCGGCAACGCCGGTTCGTCACGGATCGGCGTGTTCCAGTCCGGCGTTCGCAGTAGATAGAACCATCCGTACAGCAGGCCGGGCTCACCGGCGGCGACGACGGTGGTTCGCCCACCCGCACTGTGAACGGCGAAGCCTTCCGGGCCCAGTCCATCGACCAGTCCGGCGAGTTCCTCACCAGCTCGGTCAGCGCGGACCAGCAAGATCTCCGCGTGCGCCGGCTTCACGCACTGGGCTCCGGCAAGGGCGGCCTCGATACGCAGGCGCTCGGTGATGGGTCCTTCCCCATCGACGGCTACGAAACGTCCACGCAGGGAAGTAGTGGTCTCCGGGTTCAACCAGCAGGAGGAGGAGTCTTGAAAAGGGGTGCTCGGCGTAGGAAGGAGGGGGGTAGCGGCGATCACTATCGCTCCAAAGGCTCGGCGGTTGATTCTCGTACGAGTAGTTCGAAAGGAGTTTGGTGCTGCAGGAACCCCCCCGGGCCAGAGGACAGATCCTCCAGTAGGGCGCTCACTGCTAGGGATCCCAGACGGGCATGGGCGACCCCCACGCTGGTCAACGTGGGGGTGAACAGCGCTCCGATCGCAAGGCCGTCAAAGCCGATGACGCTAAGTCGCTGAGGGACCCCGAATCCTCGTTGACGTACCTGGCCGATCAAGCCAAGAGCTAGCAGGTCGTTATAGGCCAGCACGGCGGTGGCGTTGCTGGCTAAGGCCAAGTCAGCGGCGGCGATCCCACCGGTGTAGTGCGGCCGGAAATGCCCCAGATCGATGATTTCCACGTCTTGGAAGGCCTCTGAGCAGTGCTGCAGACCCTCACGCCGGCGCAGATCAACCCAGGAGGCCTGCGGGCCGCCGGCATAGGCGATCCGCCGATGACCCAGCGCACGCAGGTGTTCGACAGCCGTGCGTACGGTAGCTGCATTATCGACGCTGACGCTGGGCAAGTCATCGACCTGGCGGTTCAGAAGAACGAGGCGAACCCGAGAAGCCAGGTCACGGACCACGGCGTCTGTCGATCGTGGAGAGCACAAGACGACCCCGTCGACTTGGCGGCTTAACTTCTTGACGACCTCGGCCTCACGGACCGGATCTTCATCGGAGTCGGCCACCATGACGGTGTACCCCGTGCTCCATGCGCGACTTTGCACACCCTTGGCCACCGAGGCGAAGTAGGGGTTCTCGAGGTCGGGAACGACGAGGCCGATGCTCGTCGTGCGCCCTGTGGCCAATGTGCTGGCCGCCCGGTTGGGGTGGTACCCGAGTTGACGGACAGCGGCCTGGACCCGGACGAGGGTTGCGGGGGAGACCAGATCGGGAGCAGATAAGGCACGCGAGACGGTCGAAAGTGAGACCCCGACGAGATCGGCTACCTGTTGGGCCGTGACCGTACTCATCATGTACCTCCGTCGTTGGCGATGGGAACCGTCCCATGATGTCACGATAAAATGCAAGCGCTTGCAGGCAAGTTGCATGTGGACTGGGAGCAGGTGGTGTCTTCGCCTGCAAGATCGAGAAGCAAAGCCCCTGGCAAACTGCAAGCGCTTGTGATTAACTTCATCAGACCTCACCTTGGAGGAGAAGGACAAGTCGCAGCACCCACTGCGGTGGGTGCCGCAGCACGACACGGCACAGCCCGGTACAGCACGGCAGGACATCGCCAAGGATGCGGGCGGGTGGACCGACCAGCAGCCAAAGGGACCGACGGTCCGCGGCGGTCGTTCGTTGTAGCTCGTAGTCGAGGGCAGTGATGTGCGGCGCTGCCTGCGCACATTGCAAGAC
This sequence comes from Kineococcus rhizosphaerae, assembly GCF_003002055.1. Taxonomy (NCBI): domain Bacteria; kingdom Bacillati; phylum Actinomycetota; class Actinomycetes; order Kineosporiales; family Kineosporiaceae; genus Kineococcus; species Kineococcus rhizosphaerae. The sequence goes on along the minus strand of NZ_PVZF01000029.1, from coordinate 8,299 downwards.
GTAGCTCTGCGTAGCCGCGCCCGCGGCACGAACGGACTCGAAGGAGAGTGCACGGTGGATAGAAGAACGCTCCTGGCCCTGACCGGATCTTCGGCGACTCTGGCCGCTTTGGCCGGATGCTCCTCCGACGGCTCCCCTCAGCAGCCCTCTGGGGCCACCAGTGCAGCCAGTGGTCCCACGACCGGGCCTCTAACCTTCTGGTCCTGGAATGACATGAGTGCACCCACGAACGCGTGGAACTCCGCCAACCCCGACACTCCGGTGACCTTCCAGAAGCTGCCGTCGAAGGCGGAGTACTTCAGCAAGCTCAGCGCGGCCACCGGCGCCGGCAGTGGAGCCCCCGACGTGGTGCAGGTCGATTACTCCAGCATCCCCTTCAGCGCGGTTGAGAAACTGGTGCGCGATGTGTCATCCGACACCGCTGACCTGAAATCGCAGTTCCCTCAGGCCGCCTGGTCCCAGGTCCAGCTGGCCGGAGGAACCTACGGGGTCCCCCAGGATATTGCTCCCATGGTGCTCTTCTACCGTAAGGATCTCTTCGATGCGAACGGCCTCAAGGCCCCCACTACGTGGGCAGAGTACGAGACCGCTGCCCGCACGCTGAAGGCGGCTCTGCCGCAGTCCTTCATGTGTTCCTTCGCCAGTAACGGCGCCGCCTGGCTGGCGGGGCTGTGCTGGCAGGACGGCGCCCGCTGGTTCGAGGCACAGAATTCCGCATGGAAGGTCGACCTGGACGACACCCAGAGCCTGGAGGTTGCCAAGTTCTGGCAGTCCTTGATCGATGAGAAGCTCGTCAAGGGGGACCAGAACTGGCAGCCGGCCTGGTTCAAGGGACTGGCCGATGGTACCTACCTCACCTGGATCGGGCCGTCGTGGGGGACCGCGGCGTTGAAGACGAACGCTCCCGACCTGGCCGGCAAGTGGGCCGTAGCTCCCCTGCCGCAGTGGGAGTCTGGGGCGGACACTGCCGCCTACTGGGGTGGGTCGGCCCTGTCGGTGACGGCGGCCTCAACGAAGCCTGCCGCAGCGCTGAAATTCATCACCTGGCTGAACACTTCCGAAGAGGCAGCGACTCTTCTGAACACCGAGCTGGGGGTTTACCTGGCCTCCAGGAACGGCTCGAACATCAAGGCCTTCGCAACTCCTGATGCCTACTTCGGCGGCCAGGTGCTGAATGACGTCTACGACGCGAACTCCAAGGCCAACCCCTGGACGTGGGGTCCTACTCAGACCGACACCGAGGCCGCCGTCAACGACGGGCTGCAGAAGGTCTTGAACGCGGCCACCACGGTTCCGCAGGTGTTGGCAAACGCCGAGACCACCACGAAGACGTCGCTGACGAACAAGGGTCTGGCGGTGGTGTGAGGTGTCCTCGGCGACAGTAGAGGGGTCTCCGGGCAGCGCGGCCACCTACAGACACTCCCGATTGGGTCGCGACTGGCGGTTCGGATGGGCTTTCGTGCTGCCTTTCCTCCTCATCTTCGTGACCTTCCACATCATCCCCATTTTCTTCGCCGTCCAGGAGAGCCTGTTCCGCCAGCAGTCCAGCGGTCTGGGGCTCGGTGAATCGGTTCGGCAGTTCGTCGGGCTGGGCAACTACACCCGCGCCTTCGGTGACAGCACGCTGTACGCCGCCGGCGGCCGCGTCCTGCTCTACGGCGTGGTTCAGGTGCCGATCATGCTGTTCTTGGCGTTGGGCATGGCCCTGGCCTTCGACAGCGCCCTCGTCCACGCCCGACAGTTCCTGCAGGTCGTGGCGTTCTTGCCCTACGCGATCCCCGGTGTCATCGGCGCCATTCTCTGGGCGTTCCTTTATGTCCCCGGGATCAGTCCCATCGTCTCTCTGCTGCAGGACATCGGTGCGCCTTCGGACTTCCTGTCCCCTCGCGCGGTGTTGTGGTCGATTGCCAATGTCTCGACCTGGCAATGGACCGGGTACAACATGATCATCATCTTCGCCGCTCTGCAGGCACTGCCACGGGACATCTTCGAGGCAGCTCGTGTCGACGGCGCCGGGGCATGGAGGGTCGCCTGGTCCATCAAGATCCCTCTAGTGCTGCCGGCTATCTTGCTGACCGCTCTGTTCTCGATCATCGGAACGTTGCAGCTGTTCTCGGAACCTCTAGTTCTGAAGACACTCACCGGAAACGTGACGTACAACTACACCCCCAACATGATGGTGTACAACCTGGCGTTCGGCACCAATGACACTGGTTACGCCTCTGCTGTCTCCGTGGTCATCGCGGCCGTCACCTTCATCGCCTCCATCGTCGTCCTGCGACTGTTGCAGAAGAGGGGTTCGCAGTGACCCACGTGTCCAGTCGCCTCTCCGGCGCATCCGCGAGTCCAGCCTTCTCCCGAAACGCCGTGCAACCGCGGCGAGCGACATCACCTGCTCGGGTCATCCTGACCCTGGTCATGGTCGCGTTGGCTCTGTACTTCCTCATCCCCGTCCTTTGGATGATCTTCGCCTCGACGAAGAGCACCGCAGACCTCAACTCATCCTTCGGGTTCTGGTTCGCCGACATCCACTTCGTACAGAATCTGAAGACGGTGTTCGTCCTGCAGGATGGGATCTTCCTGCGCTGGATGGGCAACTCACTGCTCTATGCCGGCGTAGGATCGCTGGGCGCCACCCTGATCGCGGCCGCTGCGGGCTACTCGCTGGCCAAATTTCACTTCGCCGGCCGTGACGCTCTGCTGGGGTTCATCCTCGGAGGGGTGCTCATCCCGGCCACCGTCCTGGCCCTGCCCACCTACATCCTGCTGGACCGGGTCGGCCTCATCAACACCTACTGGGCGGTCTTCCTGCCCAGCCTCGGCAGCACCTTCGGGGTCTTCCTGTGCCGGATCTATGTCGCCTCCTCGGTCCCCGATGAGATCATCGAAGCGGCTCGCGTCGATGGAGCCGGGGAAGTGCGGATCTTTTTCACCATCGTCTTGCGGATGGTCGTGCCGGCCCTCGTGACCGTCTTCCTGTTCAGCTTCATCTCCATCTGGAACAACTTCTTCCTTCCCCTCATCGTCCTCAATGATGAGAGGAAGTGGCCGGTCACTCTGGGGCTGTACTCCCTGCAGCAGAGCGCCCAGAGCGACCCGGACATCGTGCGGACCGTCGTGACTGGTTCGCTCGTCTCCACTATTCCGCTGGTCATTTTGTTCTTGGTCCTGCAGCGGTACTGGCGCAGCGGCCTGACCGCAGGTGCACTCAAGTGAGGTCATCCGACATGCCGAAACCTTCTGCCGCTAAGATTCTTTACGGCGGGGACTACAACCCCGAGCAGTGGCCCGAAGACGTCCGCAAGGAAGATCTTGCCCTCTTCGACAAGGCCGGTATCGACACTCTGACCATCGGGGTCTTCTCCTGGGGCCTGTTCCAGCGCAACGAGACCGAGTACGATTTCGGCGAGCTGGACTCGATCGTGGAATCATTGCAGAGCGCGGGCAAGCGCATCTGCCTGGCCACCGGCACCGGGGGACACCCGGCGTGGTTGGCGCGCAAGTACCCCGACGTGACCCGAGTCGACTTCGAGGGACGCAAGCACGTCTACGGCCAGCGACACAACGCCTGCCCGAACTCTCCGTCCTTCCGACGTTTCGCCACCGCCTACGTCGAGCAGTTGGCCACACGCTACCGAGACGTCGATGAGATCGTGGCGTGGCACATCGGCAACGAGTACGGCGGCGCCTGCTACTGCGAGAACTGCGCCCGCGCGTTCCGCGTGTGGCTGCAGCGACGTTACGGCACCCTGCAGCGCCTCAATGAGGCCTGGAACACGACTTTCTGGTCGCACACCATGTACGACTGGGACGACGTCGTGCCGCCGAACGCGCTCAGCGAGCACTGGCGAGGGCCCGACCACACAGCCTTCAACGGCATCACGCTGGACTACCACCGGTTCACCACGGACAGCATGATCGACAGTTTCCTGGCCGAGAAGGAGGTGGTGCGCCGGCACACCCCCAGCATTCCGGTAACCACGAACTTCATGGGCCAGTACCGGCCGCTGGACTACCACCGGTGGGCCCCACACCTGGATTTCGCCTCCTGGGACAACTATCCCCGCGATGCGAAGTCCCCGGACATGATGGGTCTGTCCCACGATCTGATGCGTGGCCTCAAGAGAGGCGACCCGTTCTGGCTGATGGAACAGACCCCGAGTACCACCGCCTCCCGTGATGTCAATCCCGTGAAGCGTCCCGGGATCCTCGCCCTATGGAGCTGGCAGGCCGTGGCTCACGGTGCCGACGCCGTCCTGTACTTCCAGATGCGTCAGTCCAAAGGGGCCTGTGAGAAATATCACGGGGCCGTAATCGACCACTCCGGTCGCGACGACACCCGCGTCTTTCGCGAGACCGCCGACTTGGGGTCGAAACTAGAACACTTGGCGGGAGAGATCGTCGGATCCCAGGCCCGTAACCGGACGGCCCTGCTGTTCGACTGGGACTCTTGGTGGGCGTTGGAAATCTCCGATGGCCCCAACCGGTTGTTGAAGTACCAAGACGTGATGCGTCGCTACTACGCCGCCCTGCAGAACGCCGGGATCGGTGTCGACGTGGTCGACGTTTCCACCGACCTATCTGGTTACGACGTCGTCGTCGCCCCGGTCCTGCACCTGCTCAAGGGGGACCTGGCTGGGCGCATTGAACGGTTCGTCGACGGCGGGGGCCACTTCGTCACCACGTTCTTGTCCGGACGGGTCGACGTCGACGACAACGCGTTCCTGTCCGACGTACCCGGCCCACTCGTGAACGTCCTGGGCCTGCGCGTGACGGAGACCGACGCCCTGGGCCCTGAGGAGCCCAACAGCATCACCGTCACCGACGCAGCAGCGGGCCCCTTCGAGGCCAGCCTGATCTTCGACGTCGTCGAAACGGGCACTGCCGAAGTGTTGGCCACCTACGCCAACGACTTCTATGCCGGCACCCCCGCGGTGACCCGTAACCGTCTAGGGCAGGGAACGGCCTGGTACTGCGCGACCCACCTGGACAGCACGGGTGTGACCTGGCTGCTGGGACAGGTCCTGGCTGAGGCGGGGCTGTCCTCGCCCTACGGTGGGGTGCCTGGTATCGAGGTCACCGAACGCCATCGCGATGACGCCACTTACCTGTTCCTGCTGAACCACGGGATCACCGAGACCGTCATAACTCTCGACCGCACCGGGCGATCCCTACTGACTGATACCGACATCGCCGCAGGGGATATCGTGGCAATTCCTGCTGCCGGCGTCGTGGTGCTGAAGTCGGCGCCTACGGCCAGCTGATGGCCTTCGTCGACCAGTCATTGGAATGGCTACGAGCCTATGCTCCAAGTCGGGAGGAGCCAGACGACTTCGACGAATTCTGGTCTCAGACCCTGGCGGCCGCGCGGCGGTGGCCCGCGAGGTTGGAGGACACCACCCATGATGCCGGGCTGCGCAGCGTCAAGGTCTACGACGTACGCTTCCCCGGTTTCGGGGGCCAGCCCATCGCGGGCTGGCTCCTGGTGCCCAGGGAGATCAACGAGCCCGCCCCGGCAGTCGTGCAGTACGTCGGGTACGGAGGTGGACGAGGCGAGCCGTGGATCAACCTCGTCCCCTCCGCTGCCGGATACATTCACCTGATCATGGACAACCGTGGTCAAGGCGGGGGCGGTGGCCATCGGGCGATCACGCCTGACCTCGATGAAGACGGGCACGGCCCAGGACCGTCGAGTCCGGGACTCCTGACCCGCGGTATTCAATCGCCGCACCGGCACTACCTGCGCCGATTGATCACCGACGCGGCCCGAGCGGTCGACGCCATACGCACCCACCCTCTGGTCGACCCCGACTGCGTCGCGGTGATCGGGGGCAGCCAAGGGGGAGGCCTGGCCTTGGCTGTCGCCGGATTGGTGGATGGTTTGCGGGCAGTAGTCGCTGACGTCCCGTTCCTGTCCCACTACCGACGGGCTTCGCAGATTACCGACACGCAGCCCTACGCCGAGATCGCCCGCTACCTCTCCGGCAACCGCGGAATGGAAGAGCAAGCCTTCCGCACTCTGAGCTATGTAGATGCAGTAAACTTTTCCGCCCGTGCCAGTGCCCCAGCGTGGATCAGCGTAGGGTTAATGGATGGAACCTGCCCTCCCTCAACCGTTTATGCCGCCTACCACCACTATTCCGGCACCAAAGACCTCAAGGTGTACCCATACAATGGGCATGAAGGAGGCGGATCTGAGGGCGTAGCTCGGACTCTGGCTGCTCTCGCCTCCACCTTGCGCGTTTGAGCCCTTTCACAACCGGTTTCTGCTGCACTGATCGATGTCAGCTACATCACGCGGCCAAGTCGACCGGTGCCGTCATGATTCATCAGCTGTTACCTGCACGGCGCCATGAGGCGCTGCGCTCCAGCCTTCTGCTCGGCGTGGTTCACCGGGTCAGTGAGCCCTTGTCAGTAGCGCCGTGAGCAATTGCCGGGCCGGAAGTCGAAGGCGTTGGGGCACGTAGGGCCTGGCCGGTCACGATGGTGGCGACCAAGCTCAACCACCATGCCCGTCAGGACCCTACGTGCTCTTCTATCGTGCCAGCCTCGACGTCCCCCGGGACCTCGCCCAGACCATCGCTCGCCTGCTGTCTGCTCACCGCGCCCACATCGGAAGGGTCTGCTGCACGATCAGGTGACAGCTATGACCTGCCCCACCCCTCGGTTACCCACTGCGGTGTGAAGATCAAGCAGGAACGGATGCTCCGTAGCGTAGTTCATGCTCGACGGGACTGACGTAGCTGATCCCGGAGTGGCGACGCTGACGGTTGTAGAAGATCTCGATGTAGTCGAAGATCGCGTTCGCCAACTCGATGCGGGTCCGCCACTTCTTGCGGTTCAGCAGCTCGATCTGCATGCTGGACCAGAACGATTCCATCATCGCGTTGTCATAGCCGTCGCCGATCGTCCCAAACGACGGCATCAACCCCGCAGCTCGGATCTTGTTGGTGAACGCCCACGAAGTGAACTGAACTCCGTGGTCCGCGTGGACGATGCCGCCGGCCGGTGGGTTGCGGTTCTTGAGAGCCATGTCGAGGGCATTGACGACGAGGTTGGAGTCTTGAGCGGTGTCGATGGACCAGCCCACGATCCGTCGGGAGAACGTGTCCATGACCGCGCAGCAGTACACCTTGCCCTCCCGGGTGGGGTGCTCGGTGATGTCGGTGACCCACAGCTCGTTGGGTGAGAGCCGGTGGAACTTGCGGTGCACCAGGTCATCAGCGGTGGAGACGCCGCTGAGCCGTTTGACCTTCCCCGGCCCCGGAAGTCCAGCGATGCCAGCCAAGCTCATCAACACCGCGACGAGACGCTCACTGACCTGAACGCCCATGGCCTGGGTGAGCTCGGCGTGAACACGGCGGGAACCGTAAGTTTGGCGGGAGGCGGTGTGGACCTCGCGGATCAGCCCCGTCAGCCATTCCCGGCGCATCGTCCGGGGTGCGATGGGGCGGTGCTTGTAGCGGTAGTAGCCGGGGCTGCTGACGCCCAGCAGGCGACAGCAGACCTTGACCGGATGCCCGGCGTCGACAAGGACGTCGATCACCGGGTGAATCCTTTTGGGTGGGCTCGATCCTCTCCGAGCAGATGAGACGCCTGACGCAGGATCTCCACCTCGGCCTCGAGCTGGCGGATGCGCTTCTTGGCCTGGGTCAGCTCCGCGCTCTCGGGGCTCTTCAGACCGTCGCGTTCACCGCGGTCAATTTGGTCCTGGCGGACCCACTTGTGCAGCGCACCGGTGCTGATGCCGAGCTTGACCGCTGCGGTCGTCACGGGCTTACCGGCCCGGACCAGAGCCACGGCCCTAGCTCGGAACTCGACGGGGAACGGTCTGGGCATGATCAAAGCCTCTCAGGAGAAGCCCGATCTTCACAGAGTCTGAGGTAACCAAGGGGTGGGGCAGGTCAGCTACGTCACGCGGTCAGGGCGACCGACGTGGTCATGATGGTCTCGTACTCGATGGGGGTCAACCGACCTAGACCGCTCTGCCGCCGGCGGCGGTGATAGGTCCGCTCGATCCAGGTCACGATCGCGATCCGCAGCTCCTCCCGGGTTGACCACTGCCGGCGGTCCAGGACGTTGTTCTGCAACAGACCGAAGAAGCTCTCCATCGCCGCGTTGTCCCCGGCCGCACCGACACGGCCCATCGACCCGACCAGGCCGTGACGAGCCAGGGCGTGGACGAATTTTCTGGAACGAAATTGGGCGGGTTCAACCGGTCGATGCAACACCGGACTGATGCAGCGACTGTAGCTGCTCGGCGAACACCTCCGCTGGAGTTCTCCAGCCCAGGACCTTC
>NZ_PVZF01000028.1 GCF_003002055.1 Kineococcus rhizosphaerae | reverse complement strand
CAGGTCTTGGCGCGGTCTACCCATCCGGCCCTGCTTGGGTAGCAGCGGCTCGATGAGCTCCCACTCCGCATCGCTGAGGTCAGAGGGATACGCCTCACGATCGCCAGCCACCTCAGCAGCATGCCCTACCAAGACCCACATCTGAAACAGTCACTCAGGTCCGCAGCCGAGGGACCACCCTCGAGGCGGCGATCGCCTCGATCGCGGTCAGGACGTTCTCCAACCCGGCCTGCCATCGCCAACCCCTCGGAGCGTGCAGCCGCAGTCTTCGGGCCGAGGACGCGACCCTTGCCGGGACCTGCAGCAGTTTCCGTCGGATCGTGCCCATCCGCTCCCGACGATGCTTGACGCCGGCGACCGCCGCGAACGCCCGCGTCAGGTTGTGGGCCATCACCGCCGGTGCCACCCACGCTGCGTTGGCCTGAAACTTGCCCGAGGGCAGGTGCGCCAACGCGTTGTCCTTCAGCTCCGAGATCACCGACTCCACGATCGCGTGCGCACGATGGGCCTTCTCGGCCTCCAGCATGGACAGGGGCGAGTCGGTGAACAGCGCGTGGTACCGGTAGGTGTCGAACAGTTCCCCTTGCCCTGACGCAGTTGCGGCGACGTTGAGCCGTTTGACCCGTCGCACGATCAGGCGGGCGGTGACGTGGTCGGCCTTGCGGCGCCCGGTGAACGCGGTGTACTGGATCTCGGCGACCTCAGCATCGGACACCCACCGCTGATCGTCCTCGTCCCAGACGGCGTCGGTGTACTCGATCGGGATCCACGCCTGGTCGGGAATATGCGAGATCGCCCGCAGCACAGCCTTGTTGTGGCGGGCGGTGATGGAGAATCAGGCCCCTGCGCGGCGGGCCGCGGCGATCACGGAATGGTTGTAGTAGGCCGAGTCGGCGCGGACGATCACCAACCCAGCGGACTCCTTCGTGCTGTTCGTGCTGTTCGTGCTGCGGGTCCGTTTCATCGTGCCCAGGCCGTCGCCGAGCAGTTTCGCCGCGCCGTGGGCTGAGGCCGTCGACCCTTTGCACAGCCGGGCACCGACGATCACCGGGGCGCTGGCGGGGGTGGTCGCGGTCACGATCATCGCGTTTAGGCCTTTGACCTTGGTGTAGCCGTAACTGGCGCCTTGTTTGGCGTAACCGTAGGTCTGGCGGATGGTGTCGTCGATGTCGACGTAAAGCAGTTCGCCGGCGTCGGGCAGCAGCGGTGACCCGGCCGTGGTGGTGGCGTTCTGCAGGCCCGCCAGCAGGCGGGAGTTCACCGCGTCCAACTGACGGACGTGGCCGTGGGTGAACTTGCGCAGGAACGTGCCCAACGTGGACGGGGCGCGCAGTTCGGTCAGGATCTTGCCCATCGCGCCGTGTCGCAGGAGGTCCATGTCGTCGATGCTGTCGGCGCCGGCGAGCATCCCGGCGACCAGGACGGCGATCTTCTCGGCCGGGTAGGCGCTGCCGGGGCCGGTCAGGGTCAGGTGCCGGCGGATGAGGTCGAACAGGCCCGTCTGCTCGGCCAGCGCCATAGCCGGGATGAGGCCGGCGTGGGCGATGAGGTTCGGATCGTCGAAGACGACGGCGGAGGCCATCGTGGAGGCGGGGATGACGTGGGAGACTTGCATCTGGCGGGTGCCTTCCCTGGCAGACGACGCGGGTTCTGTGAGAAGTCCCATCGTTGCAGGTCAGGCGGCACCCGCCGCCTCATGTCATCGGGTGGTCAGCGACGATCAGCGGTGGATCCAGGTTGAGACGGTGCCGGCCGCTAGTGCGCCCGCTGCTGGCAGGCTGGGGTGCGACGCCGCAGAGCTTGGCGAAGGCAGCCTCACTGCGGATGCGTCCGGTGTTGTCGCCGGCGGTGACCAGCAGCTGACCGGCGACCTCGATGCCAACCCCGGGCAGCTGGACCAGGTCAGGCGCCGAGGCTTGGACCAGTGCTTGGAGCTGGTGATTGAGGATCTTGATCTCCTCGTCCAGGGCCTTCCAACGCAGCGCCAGGTCCTGCAGGGCGGTCTTGACCCCGGCCATCAGCAGCCGATCGGAATCCTCAAGAAGGCTGAGCAGATCCGTGGTGGCCGGTCGCAGCCGCAGGCAGCGGTTGACCAGCGTGCGCTTGGACAACACGATCAGCTCATCGCGCAGCGGGGAGGGCGCGCCGATGATGATGCCCCACAACGTGTTGAAGGTCGAGGTGCGGGCCTTGACGGCGCTGGCGCGGGTGACACGCAGGGTGCGGATGACCTCGATGACGCCGGACTTGGCCTTGGGAGTGGCCGTGGAGGTCTGCCCGTGAACGGCTCGGGCGATCTGTTCGGCGTCCAGGCGGTCGGACTTGCCGTCCATGCGCCGCGCCAGCCGGTTGGGACGGTTGACCTCGACGACGTCGACGCCGGCGGCGGTGAGGAAGCGGGTCAAGGTGGCACCAAAGGAGCCGGTGCTTTCCACACCGATCAAGGCCACAGTGCCGTGGGAGTGCATCCAGGTCAGCAGCGCCCGGTAGCCGCCGTCGTTGGCGGCGAACTCGCGATGCCCCAGTAGGCGGCCGTGGTCGTCGATCGCCGCTGCGTAGTGCGTGTTCTTGTGGGTGTCGACGCCGCCGATGACCGTACAGGTCTCTGGCCCCGCCTCGAGCTGGGTCGTCATGCTGGGTCTGCTCCCTCCGTCAGGACACGCTGATGGACGTGGAGCGACCCGGCCGGGCGGACGACAGGTCTGTGACGGGGCTTCTGCTCAAGCTCCTGTCAGATCAGTTCCGCCCGGCCGGCCCGCACCGCAGCGTTGCACCGACGGTGGTCGACAAATCGAACGCAGGACACCGTGGTCATACCTTGGCCGGAGTCAGACCAGCGTCGGTGCAACGCCGAGGACAGTCTTCACAGACCTTCCCGTTCTGCCAGGGGCAGTGCGGTCGGATGAACTTCTCAGTGATGCCCAGCTCGGCGCAGACCCCGCGAAGGGAGTAGCGATAGGCCCAGGCGTTGTCGGTCATGAGCCCTTCGATGCGTGCGATGCCGTGAGCGGCGAAGTAGGTCGCGGCCCGGGCCAGGAAGTCGGCGCAGGTGGTGCCCTTCTCATCGGGAAGGATCTCGGAGTAAGCCAGCCGGGAGTGGTCATCGACCAGTGAATGCACGTAGTCGTACCCGATTTTGGTCTTGCGGTCGCGGCGGCCCTCGGCGCGTCCCAGGGCGCGCCAGCCACCACCGTCGGGGATCCGCCCGATCTTCTTGACGTCCATGTGCGCCAGTTCTCCTGGACGCTCCCGCTCGTAGCGGACAGCGGTGGTCTTGGAAGAGCGCAGCACCTGCCCCGTCATGGGGTCCAGTGCGGCCAAGTGCGGTATGCCGTGCCGGGCCAGGACACGGGAGACGGTCCGGGCCGGGACGCCGGTCTGGGCGCTGAGTTCGTCTGGTCCCAGTTGTTCTTCCTGCCGCAGGTCGACGACCTTGGCTTCGACGTCGGCAGGGGTGCGGGCGGGGCTGTGGTGGGGGCGGCTGGAGCGGTCGTGCAGCCCGTCGGGACCTTCGGTCTCGTAGCGGGTGATCCAGGTGCGTACGCACTTGCGGGAGATGCCCATCGCGGCGGCGATGTGAGCTTGGCGCCAGCCCTGGCGGTGGCGTTGGACGATCAGCAGTCGGCCGTGGACGGTGGTGCGGGCGTTAGCGTGGGCCACGAGGACCTCCGGGTGGATGTGGACCTTCGACAAGTCACACCCCACTCGGAGGTCCTCCCGCGTTCAAGCCGACGCGCTGTCACCAACGTCCTGGCCGGGTACAGCTAGTCAGGGTGGTGGTGGAGTGGGTTCGTCTACGCTGCACCTACGGGGTGCCTCTCTGAAGCGGGATCGTTTGCCTTCGACAAGCGAAATGATTCACTGCAGGGCAGGCACTTCCGTGCATTCACGGGCGGTGTCAGCGCAGACGTCCCCGGTTCTCATGAAAGATCGAGGCTAGATGTCGAGCCGGGCGACTGCAGCGACTTCGACCAACTGGCCGGGCATTGCCAGTTCCACCACGCCGAGCGCGGTGCTGGCAGGTCGGTGATGACCGAAGTAGTTCAGGTGTGCAGCACTGACAGCGTCGAAGTTCTCTCGCAGCCCGATGATGGCCACGGTGGTTTCGACAACCTGGTCACGTCGCCCACCAAGGCCCAAGAGAACTGTGTCAAAGTTTTCGAACGTCTTGAGGCATTGTGCGGCGATGTCGCCCTCACCCACCAGGTTGCAGGCTTCGTCGTGTGCGAGTTGACCGGAGATGTAGATCGTGTTACCCACCCGGTATCCCTGGCTGTACCCGAAGCTAGCTTCCCAGGGGACGTCATGGTTGTAGGAGGAGGTGAAAGTGGTCATGGATGTGCTCCTTGGCTCGTTGAACGGCAAGTCTTTACGGATCTTCCTGCTAACGATGCAGGATGATCTTTGTGGCTCGACTCTCGTCGGCCGCTTCGGCCATCGCGTACGCCTCGACGGCCTTGTCCAGCGGGATCTTGTGCGTGATTATCGGCGAGGCGTCGAGAGATCCCGAAGCTATGAGTTGCAACAGTTTCGGGGTGCTGGTGCAGCTCAGCATTCCACTGGTGAAAGTAAAATTCTTGATCCATAGCTTCTCGATAGGCAACAAAACGGGTTCGGTGTGCACGCCGATGTTGGCCACGCGACCGAAGACCGCTACCAGGTCGAAGGCGGCCTCAAGCGCCTCTTTAGACCCGACTGCCTCGATGACGACGTCTGCTCCCCGCTCGGGCAGCACAGCACGCGCTCGCTCTACCCAATCGTCTTGGGAAGCATCAACCACATTCGTCGCACCCAGCTGAAGGGCAGCTTCAAGACGGAAGGGACGAAGGCCGACCAAGATCACATGATTTGCGCCCTCTAGTCGAGCCAGAGGTACTGCGGAAAGGCCGATTGGACCATCGCCAATGATTACCACTGCGTCACCAGTTGAAACCGCGCCGTTCTTGACACCCATCTCGTAGGCGGCGGCCATTGCGTCCACCGTGAGGATGGCGATCTCGTCGGTGACGTTATCCGGAATCAGGTGGAGCGAGTGGTCGGCGAAGGGGATGCGCGCGTACTCGGCTTGGACTCCGTCGTGCGAATGTCCTAGGAGCCAGCCGTTGGGGCCAGACGTCGAGCAGTGTGCTGAGGTCCCGCTTTGACATGCTGCGCAGGCACCGCAGTTGGTGATGGGCGGTACGGCGACTCGGTCACCGACCGCGAAGTTCCGCACGTCAGTACCGATCTCAGTGATCCTGCCGACAGCCTCGTGGCCCATGATGGTGCCCGGGGGCACCTCTGGATGAACCCCATGGTGGATGTGCAGGTCTGTGCCGCACACCGTTGCGGCGCTCACCGCGATCAGCACGTCGGTGGGTGCCTCGATGCGCGGTTCCGGACGGTTTTCCCAGGCATGCTGGCCGGGGCCGTGAAAAACGAGCGCTTTCATGTGATCTCCATTGTGTCGGTGTCACTTGCCGGAACCAAGCAGTCTTGAAAGCAGGTTCTAAGCGCCTGACTGCATCGGGTAACCGATCACTGGAGCGTGAACGTACCGCTCGGTGTCGGTGTCGGTGTCGGTGTCGCTGACGTCGACCAGGGTCGGCTGATTTCCAGATGTGTTTACCCGAGCTCGCCGGACGTTGCCGGCGCAGACGGCGGCCTGGATGTTTGCCCTTCGCCGCGCTTGCTACCGGGCGGGCGGGGGTCACTTGTTAAACTTCGTGCTGACGCTGGGGCTCGCCTGGGTGCACGGCCATCGTCTTGTCGATGGTGGGGCATGGCGTTCCAAGTAGGTGAACCGATGTCGCAGTTGGCCGAGGTTCAGTGTCAGACGCTGACTGTTCGTCGGGGCAACAAGGTCTGCTGCATGATCAGGTCTCACCGATCAGTGATGCAGACCCTTGCTTCACACCCTCTATTAAGCCTGGGCCTTGATAGACCCTCTTGTTCATAGCAGCCAGGGACGCGAAGGAGAAGTAGACAGCAGCTCAATCGAGTCGGCGTGTACAAGCACGTTATGTTCGAACTTGGCGTTCCCTACACCCTCGCGTCCGGCAATCGTCTCGATTGCGATGGCCATACCCGCCTCGATGACCTCCTCGCCACCTGCCGCTACCCACGGCGACTCCCAGGCCAAGCCGTATGAGTGACCGCCAATGTCGTAGCCAATATCGATCCCTCGGTCGACGAGCACTCCATGCAGCGCATCCCAGACAGCTCCGGTAGTTACGCCAGGTCGCAAAGCCGAGACGCCCGCTTCGACGGCGGCAATCGAGCCCTCGATGACTTCGAGCTGGTCTGTCGTGGGCTTACTACCGGTAACGGTTGTCCGCGAGAAGTCCCAGCGGTACCCCTCGCTGGCCGAGCCGTACATGTCGCAGTTGAAGATGTCGCCGGCTTCGAGAGTTCGCGTCGTCCATTGCGGCATTTGCCCGTAGGCGTAGAAGTGGCTGTTCGGGCCGGAGGCGATCGCTGCGTCGATGATGGTTCCACCTGCCCTCAGGACGACGTCGTATGCAGCCAGGGCGGCTTCGGCTTCGGTGGCCCCTGGACGTGTGGCAGTCTTCATCATCGCTAGCATTGCGGCGTTGCCGACTTCACAAGATTCGCGCAATAGCTGGAATTCGAACGGACTCTTACGGGCACGCAGCTGCTCGACGGTGGCATCCATGGGTACCCAGTCGATACCGGGCGAGACTTCCAAGAGTCGGCGGTAGGGCTCAACGGTCATGCCAGCCCCAGCCACAAGCCCAACTCGATCGGTCGCCCGAATGTCGCGAAGTACCTCGACGATCGCGTCCGGCAGCAGGGGAGAGACTCGAACATCGGTGATGGAAACGTTGTCGGTTCGCCACTGATCACTCCCCACGATGAGTGTTGGCTCGCCCGTGGAGGGGACCACCACAGCCGCTGCGCCGAGCCCGGACCAGACGCCGGGGCCATCGGGGCAATAGGGAAAGACGGCGTAGTGGTTCGCTAGGTAAACGACGTCTTCAGACATGTCAATGGGTCCTCCGCCTTTGGACCACACCACCAGTGCGTCGAGACTACGCTCCTTGCAGATTTCCTGAACCCGGCTCCACCGGCCATGGAACTCTTCGACGGGGATTCTGTTGGTAAGCAAGTGTGACTCCTGGTGGTGGTGGTGGTGCTGGTGGTGGTGGTGGTGGCGACAAAGCTAGTCAAGAGTGAGCCTGTGGTCTGCCCCAGGAGCGGATCAGTGACGGGGTTTCACGACCGTACTCATGAATTGCGGCACGGGGCTCGCCAGGGCAACGTGTTCGAGACGAGCACGGTTAGGCCTGCAGCATGGCTCCAACGCTCCATCTGCGATTGTGGCCCTCCACTTGGGAGATTCGGCTACAACGCGTCTTTGTCTACGAGTCACTTGGAGAAGCCGGCGGTGAGGCCAGAGAGCAGCTGACGTCGGCCGACGATGTACAGCACGAGGATCGGCAGCGTCGTGAGGACGACCGAGGCGAGCACGGCCGGGATGTTGACCGAGTACTGCCCCTGGAACGTCCACAGCGCCAGCGGCAGGACGCGCAGGTCGGCACGGTCGGTCAGGATCAGCGGGAGCAGGAAGCCGTTCCAGATCTGCAGACCCTGGTAGATCGTCACCGTGACCAGCGCGGGGCGGGTCAGCGGGAACGCCAGGCGCCACATGGTGCCCCACTCGCTCGATCCGTCCATGCGCATGGCCTCGAACAGCTCGTTCGGGACGTCGCGGACGAAGTTCGAGAGGATGAGGACCGTCAGCGGGATGGCGAAGGCGATCGAGGGCAGGATCAGCGCGCCGAGGGAGTTGTACATCCCGGTCTTGATGATGATCAGGTAGATCGGGATGATCGTCGCCTGCAGCGGGATCGCCAGGCCCATGAGGAACAGGGCGTTCACCGCCTTGAGCCACCCGCCGGCACCGCGGACGATCGCGAAGGCCGCCATGAACGAGATCAGCACCGCGGGGATCGTGGCTCCGACCGTCACGATGACGGAGTTCGCGAAGTACCGGAGGAAGTCCGATTCCAGCACCAGCTTGTAGTTCTCCAGCGTCGGCGAACCCGCAGGGAGCAGCGGGTTGGTGCCGAAGTAGCTCGCCGAGGTCTTGAAGCTCGTGATGACGATCCAGTAGATCGGGACCAGGACGATGAGGAGCCAGAGCCAGCCGAAGGCGCCGCCGAGCCAGTTCTTGCGCTCGGTCGAACTGCGACGGGAACCGGACGAGTCCGACTTCTTGGTGCGGGCCGGCCGAGTGGCGGCTGCTTGCGTGGCCATCGGTCAGGCACCTTCCAGCTGGGAGTTGCGTTCCTTGCCACCGAGGCGCTGCAGGATCTGCGCCAGGATCAGACCGACGACCACGAGGATCACCGCGATGGCCGAGGCCAGACCCATCTGGTTGGCCCGGAAACCGGTGAGGTACATGTCCAGGGCCAGGGCGCGGGTCGCGTCGTTCGGCCCACCCCCGGTGAGGACAAAGATCAGGTCGAACGTGGTCAGCGACCCGACGATCATGAGCGTGGAGGACGTGATCATCGTGTTCTTCAGCTGCGGCAGCGTGATGGAGAAGAACTGCCGCACCCGCCCGGCTCCGTCGATCTGCGCGGCCTCGTACATCGAGGTCGGGATCTGGCGGATCGCACCTTGGTAGATGAGGGAGTGGAACGGGATCCACTGCCAGGCGATGATGAAGATCACGACGCCCATGGCCAGCGTGCCCTTGCCCAGCCAGTCCTGGGTCAGGAAACCCAGGTTCAGGCCCGGGCCGAGCCCGAAGTTCGGGTCGAGCAGCGCCTTGTAGGCGATCGAGACCGCCGCGGCCGACAGGAGCAGCGGGAGGAAGAACAGGACCGCCAGGAGCCCCCGGTACTTCTGGTGACCGGAGATGAACACACCGAGCAGGATCGAGAGCGGCGTCTGGGCGATCCAGGACAGCACGATCACCTGGAAGGTCACCCACAACGCGTGGCCGAGACCGGGGTCCGTGAGCACGGCGGTCCAGCTCGCGAGCCCGGTGAAGGAGATCGCCCCGATGCCGTCCCACGACGTGAAGCTGAGGACGAACACCCCGATCAGGGGAACCACGGCGAAGGCGACGAAGAACAGCAGCGCCGGCAGCACCAGCCATCCCAGTCGACCCGTCGACGTGCTCGCCGTCGAGCGGGCCTTCACCGGGGTCGGGCTGGGCGCCGCGCTCACGGACGCGCTCACGAGCCGATCGCCGCGTTCATGTTCGAGGCGAACTCCTGCGGGGTGATCGCGAGGCCAAACAGCTTCTCGATGTTGTCCAGCAGGGTCTCGGCCTCGGTCGGGGACAGGGCCTGGTCCCACGACTGCGCGAACGACGGCGCGTTGGTGGCGAGGTCGTAGGTGAACTTCAGCCACTCCTCGTCGTCCATGCCGGCGAACTTGGAGTCGATGCCCTTGACGATCGGGACCTCGCCGGCCTCGGTGATGTACGCCTCAGCCTCCTTGTCCTGCAGCAGGCCGTCCTTAAAGAAGGCCAGCGCGACGTCCTTGGCCGCCTGGGTGGCCTTGGAGGAGATCGACACGTACTGCGCCGGGTTGCCGAAGGTGTTCGTCGGGTCGCCCTTGCCACCGGCGACGGCCGGGAAGTTCATGTAGCCGAGGTTCCCGCTGGAGACGAAGTCGCCACCGTCGGTCTTCATCCCGCCGTAGGTCCAGGTGCCGTGCAGCATCATGGCGGCCTTGTCGGTGTACAGCAGCGCCTGGTCGGCGTTGGAGTCGGCCGTGATGGACGCGAAGCCCTTGATGAAGCCGTCGGCCTTGACGAGGTCCTGCACCTTGGTGAGGGCGTCGATCGCGGCCGGGTCGGTCCAGTTCGGGGTGCCGTTGTAGATGGACTCGAACAGCTCCGGCCCGCCGATGCGGTCGAAGAGCATCTCCAGCCACATCATGTTCGTCCAGCGCGACTGCCCGCCCAGGGAGATCGGGGCGATCCCGGCGGCGTTGAACTTCGGCACGAGGGCCATCAGCTCGTCCCACGTGGTGGGCGGCTCGGCGCTGATCTGCTTGAAGAGCTTCTTGTTGTAGAAGAACACCAGCGGCTGGACAGTCTCGGTCGGGAGGCCGTAGATCTTGTCGTCGACGGTTCCGGCGGCGAAGGCCGCGTCGAACAGACGGTCCTTGACCGCGGAGTTCTCCGTCAGCCACGGGGTCAGGTCGTCCACCAGCTTGGACTCGGCGTAGTTGCGCAGCGTGCCGCCGCCCCAGCCGAAGATGATCGTTGGGGCCTGACCGGCGCCGATGGCGGTCTTGATCTTGGCCTTGTAGGCGTCGTTCTGGAACGCGCTGGTGGTGATCTTCTGGTCGCTGTGCGCCTTGTTCCAGTCGTCCACGGCCTCCTGACGGATGCCCTGTTTCGGGGTGTCGGTGAGGATCCAGTCGGTCGCGCCGTCGGAGCCCGACGATCCTCCCGGGCCGGAGTCCCCGCACGAGGCGAGGACCGTGGCGACCAGCGGGGTTGCGGTGGCGAGGGCGATGAAGGACCGACGCGAAGCGCGGGTGGGAACCACGATGGTCTCCTTGGAGGGGTTGATCGACGGTGCTCTGAGGGGCCTAACGCACCTGCTGCAGGGCCGAGTGGTGGTGTGGTGGACCAGGCGGAGCCCGTGAGCAAGAGGAGTGCTGTTGGGGACGGGGACGAGGCGGGAAGGCAGCAGCACGGACCAACCTGCGAGTTCGCCATCCGCAAAATTGGTCATTGCTCAACTTCTGGACACTGTAGGCCTTGCTTGTCACGCTTAGGTCACGCTGAGACAACGAAGAGATTGCGCAAGTCCCTGCCGTTTTGCTAGCTCAATGTCTACGCGCGCCCCTCGCCCTCTAGAGTGGAGACGTGAGCGATCGGGCCTACTACCCCAAGGGGGAAGCGCGTCGAGCTGAAATCCTGGATAAGACGCTTGATGCATTCTCGACCCTTGGTTATCACGGCAGCTCCCTGCGCGAAATTGCTAGAGAGCTAGACATGACTTCGGGGCATTTGCATTATTACTTTGCTACAAAAGAAGAACTGTTGGCGGCGGTGATTGAAGCATGGGATGTGCGCAATGGAGGTCGTGACTACTCTATAGACAAGTTGATAAGTTCTGTAGAAAGGAATACTAGGTACCCTGGACTGATCCGCCTCTACTCGACATTGGTGGCAGAATCGGCGCGACCCGAGCACCCATCTCGCTCTTTCGTGGGCCAGCGCTTTGAGTCTTTAGTAGTGCATCTGAGTGCCGACATCGCACATCAACAAGGGGAGGGCTTCTTGGATCGAAGCCTTGACCCCCAACTGACGGCTCGCTGCCTGGTCGCGGCCAGCGATGGTCTTCAGGTGCAGTGGCTACACGGTCAGCAATTTAATATGACAGCACATCTGGTTTACGTGGCAAATTGTTTGGGACTGAAAATCAATGGCCCATTGTTGCAACACTAGCCTGTAGAATCCTGGGTGGTTGTCACCGTCGCTCGGCGACATGCGGGCAGAATGCGGTTGTTGCCTGCGGTCCCCGCTGCCAACGCAGCTCAGCGGCGGGTCGGTTCCTGCGGGAGAATTGGGAGAACAGCTGCACGAACGTAGCCGGTCAGTAGCCAGGCACCCTCTCGCGGTGACGGTCGTCGGCATTTGCGCTTACATCGCGGCTTTTGGGACCTGCGAGCTGACTGGGGTGCGTTGATCTCCCCAGGAACTGAGCATTGCCGAACCGGTCGGCCTAACGACGTGGAAGGCATCCAGCACCGTCACCGTGTCGTCGGGCAGTCGGACCGGATGGTGTCGGCGTACCGCGGAACGGGTCCAGGGCGGCGTGGGTGATGCCCTCGACGAATTCGCGGGTCTGCTGACGGATCCAGTCGGCGTAGACCGGTCCGGAGCGTCCGAGGTAACGTCGAGCAGGCGGGCGTGGACCTGACCGTGCTCGTCGCGGGTGAGGTCGACGATGGAGGTGACCGCCCGGTCGCGATGGCGGGACCCTGGGCCGACGTGGGCACCGCGACGACCCGCTGTACCGGATCCGTCGGCTGCTGACCACGGCACGGGAGATCTCACCGACCGCGGCCGGGCCCGCCTGAAAGCCGCGCTGCAGGCCGGGGACTCCGGCCTGGAGGTCACCGTCGCCTGGCACGCCTATCAGGACCTGCGCTCGATGTTCCACGCCCCGACGCCGGCCGGGCCAACCGCGCAGCGGGTGCTGAAACCTTCCACCGCTGCCCGATCCCGGAGATCGCACGGCTGGGTTGGACGCTGCGGTCGTGGCGGGGCAAGGTGCTGGCCTACTTCGATGATGACCCTGCCCGGTACGGCATCAGCAACGGCGGCACCTAGGCCATCAACTTGATCATCGAGAAGACCCATCGGCTGACGCACGGGTTCCGCAACGTCGGCAACTACCGCATCCGCATCCTGCTCGCCGCGGACGGAACCCCCGTCCCTGGCGACGACGTCGCCGTCGGTCGGGGTGAGCTACCCACCCTCAGATCCGAAGATCCGGATTGATGGGGTCATGAGCGGCCACTGCCGAAGCGTCACGACCAAGCGACCGCTCATGCGGCAGGTTGTGATCAACGTTTTCGGCTCGAAGTACACTGCTCAAGTTCCGCAGTGGGGTGACGAACGTTTCAGTAGAGGTGCCGCTGGGGCGCCCCCTGCTGCTGGGACGGTCCTCATGTTTGCTCGTGTCCGCGACTTGCGGGTTTCCTCAAAGTTGTTCGCTCGTTTCGGTATCGTCTCGATCCTACTGATCATCGTCAGCGTCCTCGCGATCTCTCGCCTGGGTACCGCGCAGGCAAACATGGACTACCTCTCTACCTCGGGAATCGCATCGGTCGACACCATCGACAAGGTCCAGATCGCCTTCAGCGTCGTGCGTAGCGACATCGCCGACGCCGCCCTCACCCCGGACGCGGCCGGTACCACCGCTGCGATCAACCAGCTGGCCACCGATCAGACCGCCCTGGACGCGGCGTGGGCGGCATACCTGGGCACCAGTCCCGCCAGCAGCGATACCCAACAGGCCGCCTATACCACCGCCCTGGCTGACTACCGCACCGCAGTGCAGACACTCATCCCGCTGGCCCAGGCCAATGACCTGAGCGGTTTGTCACCCAACGCACCACCACCGCCGCTCCCGCCGCAGCAAAAATCGTTGACGCGGTCGCTGCTCTGACCGAGGTCGAAGCCCAGGCTGCGGTGAACATCGCCGCCAACGGCAAGGCCGCCTACCACCAGGCGGTGGCTGTTATTGCCGGCTGCGCCGGCTTGGCGTTGCTGCTGGCTATCGTCATCGCCGGGGTCATCGCCCGCTCCATCGCTCGCCCCCTGGCCCAGACCGTCACCGTCGTGGAGGGCCTGGCGAAGGGCCGGTTGGACCAGCGGGTGGACTACGTGAGCAAGGACGAGGTCGGACGCCTGGCGGCAGCGACCAACACCTCCTTGGACAGCTTGGCCGCGGTGATGCGTGAGGTCACCGACAACGCCACCACCCTGGCCGCCTCCAGCGAGGAGCTGACCGCCGTGGCTACGCAGCTGTCCTCCGGCGCGGAGGAGTCCGCGTCGCAGTCGCAGGTGGTCTCTGCGGCCACGGAGCAGATCAGCGCCAACATCGGCACCGTCGCCGCGGCTGGGGAGGAGATGACCGCGGCGATCACCGAGATCGCCTCCTCCACCGCCGAGGCCTCCTCCACCGCCGCGACCGCGGTCGCCGCCGCGGGCGATGCCGGCGCGACGATTGAACGTCTGGGTGCCTCGAGTCGAGAGATCGGCGACGTGGTCAAGCTCATCACCACCATCGCTGAGTGACTGTTTCAGATGTGGGTCTTGGTAGGGCATGCTGCTGAGGTGGCTGGCGATCGCAAGGCGTATCCCTCTGACCTCAGCGATGCGGAGTGGGAGCTCATCGAGCCGCTGCTACCCAAGCAGGGCCGGATGGGTAGACCGCGCCAAGACCTG
>NZ_PVZF01000027.1 GCF_003002055.1 Kineococcus rhizosphaerae | reverse complement strand
GAAGTGTTCCCACGCTCACCGACGCTGCCGTGCCTCACCCCTCTGACCGCCAGACCCGAACGGGTGGGGCACCAACTTCAGCCGTAGATCACTAGCGCCGCTATCCGGGCGAGTCAGTCAACCTGCCCGCCTGGCGACGGTGCCATGGTTTCAGGCGGTGATGACTTCGTGTCGCGCAGGTCGGAACCGGCAGCTGTCGGTCCCGACCTGCGGGGAGGTCAACGGGGTGCAGGTTACACGGTGGCCGGCTTGGTGCCGGGGTCCTTACTGCTGACGGGGGCGGTGACCGTGGAACCCGTGGACTGCGCGGTTGTGGGCAAGGACGCCGCGTGTTGGGCGAGATTCTCGACGGTGAGTGGGGCGTCGTGGAACTGGCCTTCGTGCGCGAGGATCGTCTGCTTCGGCGGTGCAAGCTCCGGGTAGCGCTCCTCGATCTTGCGGCGATCGGACAGTGCTCGCCGCCAACCGTTGACGACGTCCGGGTTCCCGTTGTGGGTCCCCCGCCAGGTGGTCGGCGCCTGAGCGGAGCTCGGGGGGAGACTGGCCTTCCCGAGCAGGGTCCCGGCGGAGGGGAGCCTGTGGGTGGATTCGCCGCATGCCGGGCACGCCCGAGCTGGTTCCTCGGCTGAGCGGAGCAGGACCTCGGTGACGTGTCCCGACGGGCATTTCACGTCGAAGATGGGCATCGTCGCTTCCTTTCAGGTCCACCGGACGGGTCCGTCGCCCAAACGACGGACCTGCTCGGCATCGTGGCCGAAGATGACTGTTGCGTCGGTCTCCTGCGCAACGCGGCGGACCTTCTCCACCGAGGACAGCCACGCCTCGCTGTCGTAGTTGAACCCCGGTGTGATGCTCGGCGGGCCATAGTTGTCCCCGAGGAAGACGGCGTCGGAGGTGAAGATGAGCGTGCCGGTATCCGGCAGGTCCAGCTGGAGCGACATCGTGCCGAAGGAGTGTCCAGGGGTCTGGAGGAGTTTCACCCCGGGGAGGAACTCAACATCGCCCTCTACGGTGTCGAAGTTGAGCTCAGACCAGTCGTGCCTGATGTAGGGGCCTTCGCAGTACCCCTTGATGGAGGAAACCCCGTCGAGCTCGGCTTTGCTGCACACCACCTGGGCGTTCGTGCCGTTGAACAACGAGCCGTTTCCTGCATGGTCCCAGTGCAGATGCGAGAAGATCATGTAGTCGATCTCGTCGAGGCTTACCCCGACCTCGTTGAGGCGGGAGTCGAACCACTCGTGCTCATCGGCAACCACGGGCCAGAAGTCGAGGATGCCGGTGGGCTCCCACTTCGTCTCCCAGTCACGGGGCAGGCCAGTGTCCCAAAGAATCTTACCCTCCGGATGTTCGATCAGCACGGTGTGCACCGGTACATCGACCCACTGAGCCGGCTTGTGGGGCTCCTGTCGGGTCGCCATGATCTTGGCGGGGTCAAACAACATCCACGTCAGGTCAGTCTGAAACTTGCCAACGGGGAGCATGGTCGCACTGAACTCGTTCGTCATTGGACTTGTCCGTTCTGCGTCGGATGGGTGGGTTCGGGGGGAGTGAGACAACCGGTGGAAGGGGTCAGAGTTCAGCAAGCACCTTCGAGACAATGCTGGCCGTCGAGAGCCCGTAACGATCGTGCAAGGTCGGCAGCGCGCCGGCATCCAGGAAGGCATCCGGGAGGCCGATCGGCACCACGCGCCGGCCCAGACCCCTACGGGCAACAGCGGAAGCGACGGTTTCGAACAAGCCGCCCACCACGGAATGGTTCTCGAGGGTCACAGCGAGACGGTCGGTGTCGATGGCGCTGAGCACGGTGGCTTCGTCGAAAGGCTTGATGGTCGGGGTGTGAACGACCGCCACGTCGACGTGGTGGGCTGCGAGCTGCTCTGCGGCCTGCAGCGCGCGCATGGTCATCAAACCGCTAGATACGAGCACTACATCACGGCCAGCTCGCAGTTCCTTCGCCTTCCCGAGCTCGAAGGTGTAGTCGTACTGATCGAGCACGACGGGCACCTTGCCGCGGAGCAAGCGCAGGTACGTGGGCCCCTGGGTCGCAGCCAGCTGCGGGACGGCTCCGATGATGTCGACCGAGTCGCACGGGTCGACGATGATCAGACCGGGCATAGCCCGGAAGATGGCGATGTCCTCAGTGGCTTGGTGGCTGGGTCCGTAACCGGTGGTCAGCCCCGGCAGCCCGCCGACCACGTTCACGTTCATGCGCGGTTCGGCGGCGTCGAGACAGAGGAAGTCGTAGGCGCGGCGGGTGGCGAAGACGGAGTAGGTCGAAGCGAACGGCACGAGGCCGACCTCGGCCATGCCAGCCGCCGCCCCAAGCAGCAGCTGCTCGGCCATACCCATCTGGAAGAAACGCTGTGGGAACTTCTGGGCGAAGATGTGCATGTCGGTGTACTTACCGAGGTCGGCGGTGAGACCGACGACACGCTCGTCCTGCTCGGCCAGATCGCAGAGCGCGGTCCCGAACGGCGCGGCCACGGTCGCCTGTCCCGGGTCGGCGAAGGACGCAATCATTGCCGAGGTAGTGAGTCGGCGTGGTCCGGTGCTGGTGGTCATCCGTGCTCCCCCTGAGTGGCGTCGTGACCGGCCGTCAACTGTTCTCGGCAGACCTGCCACTCGTCTTCGTTGATGCGCATGAAGTGCGCCTTCTCCCGCTGCTCGAGAAGAGGCACCCCGGCCCCGATTTGCGTGTCGCACAGGATCACGGTCGGTTGGCCTTCCGCTGCGGCCGCTGCCGCGGCCTTGTCGAAGGCCTCGACGAGTGCCCCGATGTCGTTCCCGTCGACCCGCTGGACAAACCATCCGCAGGCGGCCCACTTCTCGTGTGCCGGTTCGATGGAGAGCACGGTCTCGGTCTTGCCGTCCGCCTGCAAGGCGTTCATGTCGACCATTGCGAGGAGATTGCCGAGGCGGTGATGGTGCGCCCCCATCGCCGCCTCCCAGGTCGACCCCTCGTCGAGTTCCCCGTCGGAGAGAAAGTTGAAGATCCGGGACGTGGAGCCCTGATGTCTCAACCCCAGGGCCATCCCCACCGCGACACCCAGTCCATGACCGAGGGAGCCGCCGGAGATCTCCATTCCGGGGGTGTAGGAGGCCATCCCCGACATCGGCAGGCGCGAATCGTCGGAACCGTACGTCTGCAGTTCCTCCACGGCGAGTGTTCCGGCCTCGGCGAGGGCAGCGTAGAGACCGATCGCGTAGTGGCCGGTAGACAGAAGGAACCTGTCCCGGTCGGGATGGTCGGGGTCGGAAGGCGCGAAGCGCAGCTGGTCGAGGTAGGTGACGGCCAGCATGTCGGCCACGCCGAGGGCCTGGCCGACGTAACCCTGGCCCTGGACCTCACCCATGTCGAGCATGTGGTGGCGCATTCGGTAGGCGCCTTCGCGGATACGTTGGAGCCGTGCCTCGGCGCCCGCGGGTCGGACGGGATCGAGCAGTGCCATGTCGTTCACCTTTCTCCTGCATCGGAACGGGCGGTTGCTTCGACCTGGTAGGTCTCGATCACCCGGGAGTCATCCCGCCGTTCGAGCCCAAGCTCGACGGCACGTGTGTAACGCTCTTGTGCTGCTCGCAGGAGGGGGATGTCCGCGCCGAGCTGGTCGGCCGCGGTGGCGACCAAGTTGCTGTCTTTGACGAAGATCCCGATGGTGCTCGTGACGGTGACGTCGGTGTCCTCGAGCATGCGAGGTCCCCGGTCGTTCAGCATCCAGGACCCGCCCGCACCTGAGCTGACGAGGTCGAGGACGGCACCTGGGTCGAGTCCGAGCCGAGCTGCGAGGGCCAGGGCCTCGGCGGCGGCGACGATGTGGATTGAACACAGGTGCTGGTTGACGACCTTGACCGACTGCCCCTCACCGATCGCGGTGCCGACCACGCGCACGGTGCCGAGGCAACCCAGCAGCTGGCGCTCCTCCTCGATGACGTCGCGGTCACCCGAG
Source organism: Kineococcus rhizosphaerae (assembly GCF_003002055.1). Taxonomy (NCBI): domain Bacteria; kingdom Bacillati; phylum Actinomycetota; class Actinomycetes; order Kineosporiales; family Kineosporiaceae; genus Kineococcus; species Kineococcus rhizosphaerae. The sequence continues at coordinate 11,006 of NZ_PVZF01000027.1, read as the reverse complement.
GCGAAGAGGGTCAGTTCCCCGGTGCTGGCGCGGGCTACGCCGCCGGTCACGGGAACGTCGAGAACGCGGGCCCCGGCGGCACTGAGGCGTCCGGCTTCGATGCGTACCGCGTCCGGTCCCACGGTGCTCATCACGATCCACGTCTGGTCGGGGAGGACGGCGCCGACACCAAGGGCGGTTGTCACCAGTTCGGAGAGTTGTGCGGCGGTCGCGACCATCACCACGACCACGCCCGAGAACGGCAGCACCTCGAGGATGGAAGCTGCCGTCGAAAGGCCGGTGTCCTCCGCCTTCGCGCGGGCGGTAGGGAAAGGGTCGACAGCGGTGATCCGGTGACCGCCCAACTTCAGGCGGGTCGCCATCGGCAGGCCGATGGCGCCGACGCCCACGAAGACGACGTCAGGTGCTCCCCCGACGGGAACCGCTACCTCGTAGGCGACTGTCTTGTCAGTGCTCATTCCAATGCTCCGGAGGGCATGGAGGCGGGAGCTGCCTCCCGTGAGCGGGCCAAGAAATGAGTGAGCAGGGAGGCGAGCTCGGCCGGCTTCTCATCAGGAATCCAGTGGCCGCAGTCCTCCAGGACGACGCCGGTGACGTCGCGGGCCATGCGACGCAGGGATGTTGCAACCTCCTCACCTCGACCCCAGCTGGTACCTCCGCCGACGCCGAGGACAGGGATGGTCAGGGGCGTGAGGTCTTGGTTGTCGGCGATGTCCTGCCCGATGTTGCGGTAGAGCGCGAACCCGGTACGCATGGCACCGGGGGTGGTGTAGGTCCGCAGGTACTCCTGGACGGCCGATTCTGCGATGACACGTTGATGGTGACCGTAGTTCTCATAGAACCACCGGACGAAGACCTCCTCGCGGCCCACGATGAGGGCTTCGGGTAGGTCAGGCGTCTGCAGAAAGGTGTGGTGCCACCTCTTGCCACCCTGCCCGAGGTGCGCTTGCCCATCCCCGGGGATCGCAACGTCGAGGACGCTGAGGGAGGTGACGTGTTCTGGGTGGTGTGCTGCGAGCGCGAACGCGACCGCCCCGCCCCAGTCGTGACCGACAGCGGCAAAGCGCTCAAGGCCGAGGTGCTCGACCATGAGCGTGCGCAGGTCTCCGGCCAGTGTGAGCTTGTCGTAGCCCGAGGGCGGTCGAGTGGAGTCGCCAAGTCCGCGAAGGTCGGGCACGACGCATCGGTATCCCTGCGCGACCAAGAGTGGAATGACGTCGATCCACGAGTACCACGTCTGAGGGAAGCCGTGGATGAGGATTACCGGGTCTCCTTCGCCGGCGGTGACGTAGTGCAGCGTGACGTCGCCGACGTCGCCGACGTCGCCGACGTCGGCGAAGTGGTGGGTCAAGATACTCATGGGGGTTCCTGTCGGTGTGCAGCCAACCGAGAGAGGACTCGGGGGAGAGGGGTGGTGGCCGACGTCCTGTGTCCGTTCAACAGCTGGTCAGCGGGTGTCGGTGCCATTGTCGGCAACGGTGCCGACACCCCCCGTGTGGGTGGATCACGTGTGAGGTTGGTGCCCATTCGATGCGATCTGCGCCGCCAGGGCCAGTAGGGAGAAATCGGAGAAGTGGCGCCGCATGGCCGATCGGGCGGCGTCAGCGTCGCGGGCAGCGAGTGCGTTCACGATCTCGTAATGGACCGTGTCGGTGTTGAAAGAACCGTCGGCTGCAGGAGTCTCTGCGCTCATGGCCAGGTCGCGTCGTAGCTGCATGTTGTCGCGCAGCACGTGGGCAAAGCCCTGGTTGAGCATGTTGAAGATCGGGTTGTCGACGATCTCGTAGATACGGCTGTGAAAGTCGAGGTCTGCTTGCAGGGCTCTTTGCGCATCACCGGCTTTGGTGTGGGCGACCATGACTCCCACGATGTCGCGGAGTTCCTCGACATCGACGTCGCGGACCCGCGACGCAGCGGCTGCGGCCATCACCTCTTCGAGCATCGCCCGCGCCTCGGAAAACTCGTCGTCACCGAGGTGCCCGAGCTGCCGCATCAACATGAAGTAGGTCTGAATGAACTCGACGTTGGGGGTGTCCAGGTATGACCCGTGCCCTTGGCGGCGCCGGAGCACCCCGAGGCTGTCCAGCTGAGACAGGTGCTCACGCAGCGCCCCGCGGCTGAGGTCCAACGCTTCGCCCAGCTCACGTTCCGGCGGGAGTCGTCGAACTCCACCCGGCCCTTCTGTACTCAGCGCGATCAGTCGTGAGACAAACTCCTCAAGCTGTTCACCCACCTCAGGACCCTCTCCCGTATCGGTCTACGGACCCCGATGGGGCCTGGTTCAGATGTCGCTGCTGATCAACTGTGTGTTTCGGCGGGTGTGGCGGTTGCACCACATTCGTGGCGTGACAGCTTGTAGGCCAGGGGTCGAACGACGCTCGGCTGTGCCGAGCTCAGATGTCGAGTCGTACGACCGCTGCCACCTCGACCAGCTGGCCGGGCATCGCGAGTTCGACGACGCCGAGTGCAGTGCTAGCCGGTCGGTGCTGACCGAAGTAGTCCAGATGAGCCGCACCGACTGCGTCGAAGTTCTCCCGGAGGCCGATGATGGCCACGGTGGTCTCCACGACCTGGTCACGGCGCCCGCCGAGGCCCACGAGGACCTTGTCGAAGTTCTCGAACGTCTTGGCACACTGCGCGACGATGTCGCCTTCACCGACGAGGTTGCAGGCCTCGTCATGGGCGAGCTGGCCGGAGATGTAAATAGTGTCGCCCACCCGGTACCCCTGGCTGTACCCGTAGCTCGACTCCCAGGGAACGTCATGGTTGAAGGTAGAAGTGGACGTGGTCATGTGGGCGCTCCCTGGTACGTGGTCGATGCTCGGTCGTTGATCATCAAGTGTGCTGTTCTAGCGGACCAGCACGATCTTCGTCGCCTGGTTCTCGTCGGCGGATTCAGCCATCGCGTATGCCTCGGCGGCCCTCTCCAACGGAATCTTGTGGGTGATGATGGGTGAGACGTCGATGGCTCCCGAGGCGACGAGCTCCAGCAGCTTCGGCGTGCTCGTGCAGCTCATCATCCCGCTCGTGAAGACGAAGTTCTTGATCCACATCTGTTCTATGGGCAACGAGACCGGTTCGCTGTGCACCCCGATGTTGGCTACGCGGCCGAAGACCGCTACGAGGTCGAATGCGGCTTCGAGCGTGTCCTTGGAGCCGACCGCCTCGATGACAACGTCGGCCCCGTGCTCGGGAAGGACGGCGCGCACCCGCTCGACCCAACCCTCCTGGGACGCATCCACCACATCCGTTGCACCTAACGCAAGAGCAGCATCGAGACGGAACTGCAGTACACCGACCATGACGACGCGGGTGGCACCCTCGAGGAGAGCCAAGGGGATCGCAGACAGACCGATCGGCCCGTCGCCGATGATGACCACGGCGTCACCGGCCGAGACAGCACCGTTCTTCACGCCAATCTCGTAAGCGGCCGCCATTGCGTCCACGGTGAGGATGGCGATCTCGTCGGGAACGCCGTCGGGGATGAAGTGGAGGGAGTGATCGGCGAAGGGGATCCGCGCGAACTCGGCCTGGACACCGTCGTGTGAGTGCCCCAGCAGCCAACCATTGGGGCCAGAAGTCGAGCAGTGGGCCGAGGCTCCTCGTCGGCACGCAGCGCACGTGCCGCAGTTGGTGATGGGCAGCACGGCGACCCGGTCGCCGACCTTGAACTGCGTCACCTCGCTGCCGATCTCGGTGATCGTGCCCACGGCCTCGTGGCCCATGATGGTGCCCAGGGGCATCTCTGGGTGGACGCCGTGGTGGATGTGTAGGTCCGTGCCGCACACGGTCGCGGCTTGTACGGCGATCAGTACGTCGGTGGGTGCTTCGATGCGGGGTTCCGGACGGTCCTCCCAGGCATGCTGGCCGGGGCCGTGGAAGACGAGCGCCTTCATTCGATTCTCCATCGTGTCGATGACACCCGCCAGAACTGGGCCATGCTCGAGGCGTGCTCTCGAAGAGCCCAACCATCATTGGTTAACCAATCCACTGGACGTGACGGTACCTCGCGGTCGCGATGGCGTCAATGGGTGCTCAACTGCCGCCTGGCGGTGTGTCCTCGACGCTGTGTCCGAGGTGTGACTCGCTCGACGGTTGGGCGAGCAGGAGTAAGGCCACGGCGGCTACGTCGACTCAACGCGGCCCGGCCGCGAGAGCGCCGGAGTGCGTGAGCGGGGCTTTCATCCGCGCATGGTCGACGAGTCAAGCGTTGCGGACCGCAGAGCCCAGGTGTGATGGTGTCAATGCGAGGGCATCGTGAGCTACCGAATTCACGGCTAGGACGCGTGTCGGTGCGCAACCCTAGGCGGCGGGTCTTCTGGCTCCTACGCTTCAGGCCAGAGCCTTGGGAGTGCCGACCCCGTCGTCCTAGTCCTGTGCGGCTCTGGCCATGATGAGTGAGCTGATGTATTCGCCGGCCTTGAGGGCGGCAGTGGGCCGATCGCGATCGGCGAGGTCGCGGGTCTCGAGTTCCAGGGCGAACAGGCCCTGATAGCCGTATTCGCTCAAGGCGGTGATGGTGTCGGGAAAGTCCACGGCACCGCGTCCGATGCTGTGGTGGATGTATCCGGGTTCGGCATCGCGCAAGTGCACGTGGCGGACGCGGTCAGCGAATAACTCAAGGAAGCGGCGGGGTGTGGAGCCGGCGGCGACGATGTGACTGACGTCGAGGACGGCACCAATCGATGCGGGCAGCAGCTCGTACAGGCTGGAGGCCAAGTCCACGTCGTGGACCAGTCGGAAGTGGTGCGGCGCCTCGACCCAAAGTTCGACCTGGCGATCCGCCGTGAGTTCGGCCAGGGCGCGCAGCTGTTCGGCGACTAGTTCGAGGTCGGAGGCCAGGTCTCGGACGGGTTCGTGATCTTGGCGGCCGTTCGGTAGCACCAAGGCGTTGGCTCCGATGCCGGTGCAGAGGTCGAGGAGACGGTCTGCGTGCTCACGGCGAGCCGCGGTTTCGGCCGGCGTCAGGGGGACGTTGAGGTCGCCTACGTCTGCGTTGACCGAGCGCACAATGAGACCGGAGTCGCGGACCACGGCAGTGACCTCGCGTACTGCCGCGGCGTTCAGTTCGTAGGGCACGTGGTTGCACACCCCCGGCAAGGCGCCGAGGTCGACCCCGGTGAAGCCCAGCTCGGAGATGGTCTGCAGAGCCTCCCGCAGCGGCAGGTGCCGCAGGGTGATGGTCGAGCACAGCACCTTGTCCGTGGCCAGATTCTGGGTCGTGTAGGTGGTGGTCATCAGCGAGCCTCCGTCGGCTGCAGTCGGTGGATCCAAGGACGTTCCCCGCCCGACGTCCGGTGTCGGTCAGCAGCGTCGGTCAGCTGTGTGGGCGGGACGTGAGGGGAAGTGCGCCGGTGTCAGCATGCCCCAAGAGCACCAGAATGAGAACTGTTGACATTTCTTCGAAGTCGCGAGACGGTCTCTCCGGCGACGCTGCCCGTCGCCGTGGACTCTCTGCTCAGGAGGACGAAGATGTCCGTGAACGCCACCTCTGCCGCACCGGGTAACGCCGTCGGCCGGCGACGGTGGTCCCACGTCGGGGCCTTGTTGTTGATCACCTACCTTGTCGCCTACGTCGACCGGACCAACATGTCCGTCGCCGCGCCGTCGATGCGCGAAGAGCTCGGCCTCTCCGGCGCCCAGATGGGCACCCTGCTCTCGGCTTTCTTCTGGGGCTACGTCGCCAGCCTGGCCATCGCCGGTGTCGTCGTCACCCGTCTGGGGCCCAAGAAGTCCCTCGTGACGGCCCTGCTTGTCTTCGGTCTGGCCTCGTCCGCCACCGGCCTCACCCACGACTTCGGGCAGCTCATCGCGGTGCGAGCGGTCTTGGGCCTCGGCGAAGGCCTCGTCTTCCCGGCCATCACCATCTTGCTCATCCGCTGGTTCCCCAGCGGTGAGCGCGGCCGGGCCTCCGGGTTGGCCCTGCTGGCCATTCCCATCTCGGCAGTGCTCATGGCCCCCAGTGGGGGATGGCTGATCGAGAACTGGGACTACCGCACGATGTTCGTCGTGCAGGGGATCCCCCCGCTGATCGTGGCCGTGTTCGCGGCGGTGCTCTTGAAGGCCGACCCGAGTCTGGACCGCGGTCTCAGCGCCAGCGAGCGGTCCTACATCCTGTCTACCCGTGATTCCGAGACCCGCAAGGAGGCGCCTGCCGGCGCCGCCCGGGCGGTCTACCTGAACTGGCGCCTGTGGCTGCTGGCTGTGACCTACCTACTGTGGATGACCGGGCTTTACGGCTTCAACCAGTGGCTGCCCACCGTGCTCTCAGAAGCGTCGGGGCTGGGCATGCTCTCGATCGGCTGGATCACCGCCATCCCCTTCGTGGGTGCGGCGATCGCCATGGCGTTGGTCGCACGTGGCTCGGACCGCTCCACCGGTGGACGCACCGCCTACGTCGCACTCCCGATCCTCCTCGCCGGGCTCGCCTTGGCCGGACAGCGTCTCGCCGAGGGCTTCGCCCTCGAGGTCGCCTTCTTGGTCGTGGCCGCGGTGGGACTGCACGCAGCCTTCGGCCCCTGGTGGCCCTTCGTCCTGCGTGACGTCTCCCCCGAGCACACCGGCTACGCCTCCAGCCTCGTCCTGTCGGTGGGCAACCTCGGCGGCGTCATTGGCCCGATCATCGTCGGCCACTTCGCCGGCACCACTGGATCGGGCGACGGTTTCACCGTTCTCGGCTACGCCGCGGTCGTGGCCGCCGGACTCGCCCTGCTGACCGGGTTCCTGCGCAGCCGCGCCCAGACCCGCAGCGCCGGGGCTTCCGCCGCAACCGAAACGGCCGACGTGCTGAACCCGGTGACCAGGTCCTGAGCTTCGCCCTGGGGTAGCGACCCCCACCGCAGTCGGCACACGCCGTGCCCTCACCCGCCAGGTACGACCCCACACACGGAGAAGACGATGACCGACGTCGAGCACCACTACGCGCAGCTTTCCGATGTACTCATGCACTACGTCACGGCCGGGCAGGGGCCGCAGACCCTTGTCCTGCTGCACGGGTACCCGCAGTCCTGGTACTGCTGGAGTGAGGTGATCGACCGTCTCGGCGACCGCTTCAGGATCATCGCCCCCGACCTGCGTGGCCTGGGCGACACCTCCCGCCCCGTCTCGGGCTACGACAAGAAGACCATTGCCGGTGATGTCCGTGAGCTCCTGCACGACCACCTCGGCATCACCCAGTACGCGGTGGCCGGCCACGACTGGGGCGGCACGGTCGCCTTCTCCCTGGCTGCAGATGACGCCGAACACGTCACGCACCTGGCCGTGGTTGACGTGGCCATCCCCGGGGACGGCAACCCCAACATCGGCGCGGGCGGCAAGCGGTGGCACCACACCTTCCTGCTGACCCCGGACCTGCCTGAAGCACTCATCGGTGGCCGTGAGGACATCTACTTCAACTGGTTCTTCGACAACTACGGACACCGACCGGACGTCATCTCCGCCGAGGCGCGCGCGGAGTACCTGCGCACGCACGCCGCGCTGGGATCATTGCGTACAGGCTTCGCCTACTACCGCGCAGTCGAGCAGGATGTCCGCGACAACCAGTCCCGCAGCGAGAAGCTGCAGATGCCCTGCCTGGCGGTCGGAGGCACCGCCAAGTGGGGCAGGGGCGGCGAAGTCGCTGCTTCCCTGCGGACCATGGCCGTCGAGGTCGAAGAGCTCCTGGTCGACGACTGCGGCCACTGGGTCCCCGAGGAGCAGCCGGACATCCTCAGTGAAGCCCTGGCCAACTTCATCGAGGCGTGATGAAGGCCCTACCACCTCCACCGCTCGCTCACCTCGACCCCGGGGCTGAAAGCTCTGATGGCGACACGGTGCAGGGCTGGGGCCTCCTCCTTAAAGACGCGCGGGGAGGGGTAGGAGAAGATGTCGGGATGAGCGGGCAGGAACGGGGCAGGGACGGGAGCGCGGTGGCACCCGCCACGGCACCGGCTACGGCACCGGCTACGGCACCGGCTACGGCACCGGCTACGGCACCGGCTACGGCACCGGCTACGGCACCGGCTACGGCACCGGCTACGGCACCGGCTACGGCACCGGCTACGGCACCGGCTACGGCACCGGCTACGGCACCGACTCCCCGACGGGGCGGGTCCTCGGCCTCCTCGGGCGCCGGACGCAGCCCGTTCAACCCCACCGGTCCAGGTGTTGCTCGTCGGACCTTGCGTGAGCAGACCTTCGAGGAGATGCGACACCGCATCATCAGCGGCGCGATCGCACCCGGTGAGCACCTCGTGGAAACCAGGTTGAGTCAGGAACTCAACATCAGCCGCGGTCCCTTGCGAGAGGCTCTGCGTCTGCTGGAGCAGGAGGGGCTCGTCGTCGGCGACGGCCGCGGTCACCTCTCGGTCCGGGAGATCACCGTTAGTGAGATCATCGACGTCTTCGAGGTCCGGACCAGCCTGGAGGCTGCGGCGATGGAGCGGCTGACGCGCCGTTCCGATCGCCAGGAAATCGCCCGCGAACTGCGTGAGGTCCTCGAGCCGCTGCGAGACGGTGACCTGGACTTCGAGACGCAGATCGAGGTTGACCTCGACTTCCACGAACGCATATGTGAACTCAGCGGGAACAATATGCTGACCCAGATGTGGCACCAGATCATGGGTCACATCCGCATGATGATCGTCGCCTCCGGACCCGAGCGGGCCAGTTCCCGGATGCGCTGGCAAGACCACGTCCCTCTGGCTGACGCCATTGGAGATGGTGACCCCGCCCGCAGCCGGCAGCTACTCGAAACCCACATGCAGGACTTCTGTCGTCGCTACGCCGGTGACGCCATGGAACGCGAAGCAGGTTTCTAACCCAGCCAGCGGGTTTAAACCACTGGCCGACGGCGTGAACCACGTTCACCTCGTCCTAGGCGGCCTCGCTATCGCCGGCGCCATCGTGAACGTCTCCGCCTCGTTCCGACTCGCCTCGAAGTAGCACCGTGACGTTGTGCGGCGCGGCGTGAAATCGACCCGGCGGCGGACGCCCGATCGGCCTGTTGACCACGGCCTGTTGGCCACGCCCGTCCACGCTGCTGTACCCGTACCCCAGGAGATCGTCATGACCACCACCTCGACCCCCATTGCCTTCATCGGGACCGGAGCCATCGGGACCCCGATGGCACTGCAGCTCCTGCAGGCCGGTCACCAGCTCACTGCCGTGGACCCTTACCCCTCGGTTAGTCTCCTCGAGCGTGACGTCGTTGCTGTCGCCTCCTTCGACCTGATCTCGAAAGAGCGCCGCCCCGAGATCGTCATCGTCATGGTTGCCACCCCCCAGCAGCTGCACGACGTCGTCGAGGTAGCCCTCGCCGGCGACCTCAGCGGGCAGCGGTGGGTCATCATGAGCACTGTGGGACCCGAAGCGGTCCGCATCGAAGGACAACGCCTACAGGCCGCAGGGGTCCACGTCCTCGACGCCCCCGTGACCGGCGGTGTCGCTCGCGCCAAAACCGGCGAACTCACCATCTTCGCCTCAGGTGTCGACGTCGATCTCAAAGCCGTACAGGACGTTCTGGAATGTTTCGGCACCGTCCGAGAGGTCGGCGCGGAGATCGGCCAGGGGCAAGCCATCAAGGTCGTCAACCAGCACCTAGCCTCCGTCCACATCGTGGCCGCCGCCGAAGCGCTCGCCCTCGCGGGTCGGCTGGGACTCGATCCGGCCGAGGTGCTTCCCCTGATCGACTCCGGGGCAGCAGGCTCCTTCATGCTCTCCGATCGAGGACCCCGCATGTTGCAGGGCACGGACGTGGAGGTCACTTCCACCATCGGCATCTTCGTCAAGGACGCCGGCCTGGTGGCCCAGGCCGCCGAAGCGGCCGGCGCCGACACCCCGCTGCTGGACGTCGCCCGTGCCCGCTACGTCAGCGCCGCCGAGGCGGGCCTGGACCGCCGCGACGACTCGCGCGTCATCGAGACCTACACCGCGGGGAACTGACCCAGTCAAGCGCCCAGGCGAGACGACGGACTACAGAGGAGCAGACCTGCCATGAGTTCGACCGACGGCCACGTCGAGGCGCCCCCCGCGGCGCCACGCCGGGCGCACCTCCATCGCGTCCATGATCGGCGGTGCGGTGGAGAACTACGACTTCTTCATCTACGGCACCGCCTCAGCCGCTTACTTCGGAGACACGTTCTTCCACACCGACGACGCGGTCGTCGGCGTCCTGGCCTCCTTCGCCACCCTCGCCGTCGGCTTCTTCTTCCGACCCCTGGGTGGATATCTGGCGGGGCACTACGGCGACCGACTGGGGCGCAAGCGGGTCCTGGTGTGGTCGCTGGCGGCCATGGGCATCGGAACGATCCTCATTGGGTTCTTGCCGACCTACGCTCAAGTTGGCGTCTTCGCGCCGATCCTGCTGGTTCTCCTGCGGGTGCTGCAGGGCATTGGCCTGGGCGCCGAATGGGGAGGGGCGGTGCTGATGGCCGTCGAGCACGCCCCCGCCCACCGACGCGGGTTCTTCGGCGCCGTCCCCCAGGTCGGTATCCCAGCCGGGTTGCTTCTGGCCAACGGCGCTTTCCTGCTCTCCGACACCCTGTTCACCGGGGACTGGGTCTGGCGGGCCCCGTTCCTGGCCTCGGTGATCATGGTGGCCGCGGGGCTCTTCATCCGACTGAAAATCACCGAGTCTCCAGAGTTCGAGGCGATGGCCGCCCGGGGTGAAATCCGCAAGACCCCCGCACTGGACGTCCTGAAGAACGACTGGCGCAGCATCCTGCAGGTCCTAGGCCTGCGACTGGCCGAGACCGGCGGTTACTACATCACCACCAGCTTCGTGGTCGCCTACGTCGGGCTCGCGGCGATCACCGACAAGTCGAACGTCCTCATCGGGACACTGGTCGGATCCACCATCGGCCTGGTCAGCCACCTGATCTACGGCGCCCTATCTGACCGGGTGGGTCGAAAGCCCGTGTACTTCATCGGATCGGCGGTCTCAACGGGTCAGCGCAACAGCTCCGTGAGCTTCTCCGATGGTGTCATGAACTGTAGAGTCTTACGAGGACGACCGTTGAGAGAGTCCT
>NZ_PVZF01000026.1 GCF_003002055.1 Kineococcus rhizosphaerae | reverse complement strand
CCCCGGTAGGCCCGTACCCGCTGCTGCTGTCGACTGCCCCACACCATTCAACGCCTCCACGATCGAGGTGTTGCGACGACCGGTTGAGTCCGTCCAGTACAAGAGTTTGAGGCTGACCGAGCACCTAGCCATCGAGGGTTTCGCAGCTTCGATCGGTTCGGTTGGTGACGCCTACGACAACGCTCTGATGGAGACGGTGATCGGCCTCTACAAGACCGAGTGCATCCGGGTCGGTCCCTTCCACACCGGGCCGTTGAAGACGCTGTCCGACGTCGAGTACGCCACGGCGACCTGGGTGGAGTGGTGGAACAACGCCCGACTGCACTCTCGGCTGAACTACCGGCCACCGGTCGAGGCTGAGGCCGCCCACTACGCTTACCTCAACGACTCCATCCCGGAGTCGTGTCCCACATGAAGACGGCAGAGAAGCCGTGACGCTTCAACTCGCCTCCGCGCAACGGCATTGGCCACAGCGCGCACCGCCAGGTGAGAGGTCATCCGCGAGTCGATCGAGTACCCGACGATGCGGCGGGAGAACACGTCCTTGACCGCGCACAGGTACAGCTTGCCCTCACCCGTCCAGTGCTCTGTTATGTCGGTCAGCCACAACTGGTTCGGGCTGTCCGCGGTGAACTTTCGCTGCACGAGGTCGTCGTGGACCGGCGGGCCCGGACGCTTGCCGGACTTGGCGCGCCGCTTGGCAAAGGCGCTCCACCACCGGTTGTCTGAGCAGATCCGCCACGCCGTCCGCGCCGCCATCGCCTCACCGGCCTCGGCAGCTTCTTCGTGCAGGTAGCGGTAGCCGAACTCCGGGTCCTCGCAGTGGGCATCGTGCAGGGCGTTGGCGCGGTAGGCCTGCTCGATCTCAGCGTCGGTGACCGGGCAGGCCAGCCAGCGGTAGTAGACCTGTCGAGCGATGTTCAGTACCCGGCACGTGAGGACCACCGAAATACCCTCGGCGGCCAGCTCCCTCACGAGCGGGAAGATCCTTTTCCCGAGCCGCCAGGCAGGTTGGCCTGAGACAGGTAGGCCGCCGCCCGGCGCAGGACCTCATTCTCCTGCTCGAGCAGCTTGATCCGGCGGCGGGCTTCGCGCAGCTCCGCGTTGTCGCTGCTGGTGGTGCCGGGCTTGGCGCCGGCGTCCACGTCGGCTTGGCGCATCCACTTCGAGAGCGTCATCACGTGAATGCCGAAGTCGGCGGCGACCTGCTCCAACGTCACGCCAGGATCGCGGTCCCGGGCGACACGGACGACGTCGTCTCGGTACTCGCGGGGGTAGGGCTTGGGCACAGCGACATCCTTCCAGGCCCGCTCGGGAGCAAGCCAGCTTGGTTGTCACCGATCAGTGCAGCAGACCCGTAGGTAGTTGCGAGGTTCAGACGATGCGAGGAGGAAGAGCGTGAGTCCGAAAGGCTTGCTCACCACCGCGGAGGTGGCTGAGGCACTACGGGTCTCTCCCCGGCGCGTCCACCAGCTGGTAGCCGAAGGAAAGCTGCCGGCACCGACGGAGCTCACCCCCCGCATGGGCGTGTGGCGCGCTGTCGACATCCAGCGCATCGCCGCCTCCCAGCAGGACCGATCCACCGGCCTCGCCAGCATCCTGGCTCCCGCAACACAGCCCCTGCGCCGTATGCATGACACCTTCCTGGACGTGCAACGCAGGCCCTCTGAGACCTGGCCCATCCACGTCCGCATCTGGCAAGGCGAAGCCCCCGAAGGCTGGCGAACCGTCGTAGTGTGCGGCGCGCTGACCGACAGCATCGACGTGCTTCAGACCTGGGGAGAAATGATCGCCCAGCAGGTCAGCCAAGCCTTCCTCGGAGACGAGGGCGGCGACGCCATCTGGATCAACTACCGCACGACCCCCGGCGCGTCGAACTTCCTAGAGAACCCCGTCTACACGGTGCGCCATGACCGGCCGCAGGATGCAGAGCCCGCAGGAGCATTACAGCGACTGCGGAGCTGGGTCGCCCGCCCACCCATCCCGTCAGCACCGCCCGGCTACCCCGGCACCGTTGCGGACCTGACCTTTGAAGCCCCGACGTGGCACTACCTGGAGACCATCACGGAACTGGAGACCCTCGTCGGAGACACCGTGGAGTGCTACCCGCACGAGGGCTACACCCGGGCGACCGTCGAGCTGTACCAGCGCAGCCGCAAGCCGGTGGAGGTCACGAACGATCCCTACAACGCGCTCGGATACGTCAAAGCCCTGCAGGTCCTGGACGTTGTCGGTGCCGACGCCCCCCACGGTGATACCGCTCCGGCGGCAGCGAGGTGGTGCGTGCAGATGCTCAAGGAATTGCTGGCCGCCTACCAGGAGGATGCGCAGCGAGCCGCGCAGTACCCCCCGCGGCCCCCCAAGGGCCTGGAAACGGCGACCTGGGCGGCGTTCCTCGTCCCCCCCACAGCTGGAGAACGCAGAGATCTCCTCCAACGCTACGACGAGGCGCTGACGGAGGAGGACCTACCGACTCTGCTGCACCGAATCCGACACTGGCGAGACACCGTCGACGAGTTCAGCGACAACCCCAATCCAACCTTGTTCGACGTTTTGAACACCATCGAAGGCAGCCTAAGCCGACGAGTGCACTCCCTCGACCCCGACTTCGCAGCCTCTGACGGGCCGGAAGCCCAGCCGCGCGGAACCTTCCAAGTCTACGGACCCCACACCCGCGCTTACCTGAACACCGTGCACTGGGTTCCAGACCGCACCCTAGACCGCAAGCAGCGCCGGCTCGCGCAGCTCATATCGCATCGCAGCAGCACCGACATCCGCTACGGCCTTGACCCGGCCGGACGCCTCGTCGTCACCGGCACCGACGAATACCCCCAGGACGGAAAGTACCCGGAGTTCTTCGCCGTCGAGTGGCCCTGCCGCCCACCCGCCGCCGGCATCGGCGCCACCGCCCATATCGTGGGCGACCGCGCCGCCATCGGCGACCAGCCGGTTTTCATCATCGACGACGACGGTTCCATCGATCTGCTGCCGCGGTCTCAACACAACGTCCACTCAGGATGGAATTGGGGCTACGGAGGCGGCAGCCCCGGAGCACTGGCGAACGCCATCTTCGACTGCGTCGCCGCCGCGGACGGCCTCCCCGACGCCGGCGACTGGTCCAAGCACGACCAGGCGCGCAGATGGATCAGCGACCAGATCGACCACGCGGACGAGCACAACCTCGACATCAGCGTCCGTGAGATCCGTAAGCGCTGGTAACCACCATCAAGCGGCTCACCCGCGGTGGACGAGGGCGAAGCTAGGCCCGCCTTCTACACATCGCGGCTCTGGCCCGCGCCGCGACCGGCGCGGGCCCGCGCCTCAGGGATAGGTGAGGACGAAGGAGCAGCTGGACTCGAAGGTACGCCCTGCCTCATCGATGATGACAGCCCGCAGCAGGTGCTCCTTCACCGCCCCCTCACCGTAGAAGCGTTCCTCGTCGGTTCGTGTGTTGTAGAACTTATGGGAGAGGTCGACCGCCTGAAACTGTGTGCCGTCATCGTAGTCTCGACTGGTCTCAGTCCGCTGACCCTCGAACCCGTCCACACTCATGGTCACCGTTGCGCTGCGTCCGGCGTACCGAATCTGAGCCTGTGGATCGAACAGGTAGTACGGGCCCAGTAGACCATCGTCATAGACGAGGTGCGGAAGGACGCAGGCCATCTCCACGACCGGAGGAAGACCCAAACCGGCATCGGGTGTCCCCAACTCGGCAACCTCATGGGTAGTGTCATCAGCTCCCCCCGCCTCGCCCGGGATGGAGGCTGATTGGGTCAAAAAGTTATTAGCGTTGCTGCCGTAGGTGGGTACAGTTTCAGCAGGAGCCGGCCCGTCAATCTCCGCGAGCGTTGCTTCGGAGGCCTGTTGCGGTGTCTGTGTCTGCGTCGGCGTTGGTACAGACCCTGACGAACGCCTGGCCGACGACGACGATGAGGCCGGCGACTGTGAGCCGGACTTAGGAGCGGTCTCGTCGCCTCCGGCGCAACCACTGAAACCTGCGCTCAGCAGCAGCAAGTAGGCTCCTGTCGTCAGAACCCTTGTTGCCCTAAGGCGTTGCATACCTGTCCAATCCTGCAGTGAAGGGCCAGAATAGAAGCCGGCGACTGCATCCACCGTTCCCTTCAACCGGTGCCGACCCGACAACCGCTCAACCGGCGCAACGACATATGCGCAAGGTCATTCACATTCACCATCGGTGATCGGCCTCTGTGAGATCGAGGCGGGCACCCGTACGGCCACCGGAGCTGATCGACAGGCACCAGCAGGCACCGCAAGGGCTAGCCGCACCCACTCACGGCGAGCACGACGATCAAGGCCTCTCGCCGAGAAGTGGGTTGGCCCAGGCAGCCGGTCGACTTCAAGGTCACGGCGCGATGAGCGCGGCGGTCAGGCCGTGATCCGCGTGCGGTCTGGCGTGTTCCTGACGTCCAACCGGATCTCGCGGCCTGCGCAGCTCGTGGCACGTCCTCGGCACGGTCGGAGTGGCCACCACGAACCCGATGAGGCTCTGGCATGGGATGGTTCGTCGCACGTCAGCGCATGATGCTACGGCCCCAGCGTCGACGTGCAGGACATCGACTGCCCCGTCCACATCCCAAAGCACGCGGACGGCGCCCTCTCCTTGGGCTCGCACGAGGAGGGACGTCGCTGGCTCACCCTGCTCAGGCTCAGGCCGTATCCCTACGCGACAACCTTGCAGGAGCGGGACCCCTGGCCCTGGCCTGCGCAGTTGATCATTGCCACCGCTTGCCGGGACGTCGTGCGGGTGAGGCGGTGGGTGAGGCGGTGGGTCCGGCGGTGGGTGAGGCGGTGGGTCCGGCGGTGGGTGAGGCGGTGGGTCCGGCGGTGGGTCCGGCGGTGGGTCCGGCGGTGGGTCCGGCGGTGGGTCCGGCGGTGGGTCCGGCGGTGGGTCCGGTCGCGCAGCGAACGGTCAGTGCTGTCATCGTCCCGGGGAGCCTGTAAGTCTCGGTGGTGCCACGATGCGCGCATGTCGGAGGCGTTAGTGGCTTTGATCTCGGTGGGGGCGACGCTGCTGACCACCGCCGGGGGTCGTTGGATCAGCCGCAAGGATCGTGAAGGGCCGAGGGCTTTGCTGCGTCAAGACGTAGATCTGTGGAAGGACGCTCCAAAGTCGGCGAAGGCGCCGCTGGAGCGGGCCATCGCCTCGCAGGCTCGCAGGATTGCCGGCCCTGAGCGAGAACTGGACGGATGGGCAGATGCCGGGCTTCTCATCAGCCGAGGGTTCGCGCTGGTCGTTGCGGGGCTAGTCCTGGGGATAGCGTGCCTGGCAGCGACGACGTGGGGTGGCTCGATTTGGGGTGTGCTGCCGTCTGGGGCTATTTGGACTTCGGTGCGGGCTCAGGTGGAGGATGCCGCACTCACGTTGCGGTGGTTCGCTTTGGCTGCTCTCATCGGCGGTGTACTCTGGGTGGTCCTGGTCGGCGTCGCGTCGCTGGTGCCGGCCTGGGAGGAGCGGCGTGAGCGTGAAGAGAAGGCAGCCCGGGAAGACTTCTTGCTGGGTTGGTTTGGTGTCGGCAATCCCCACTGGGCACCGGAGAGGAAGCGGCAGGGTTCCCTAGACGCCACCGTTCCCGAGGCGGCCCGACTGATCGTTGCGTTGGAGATGCGCCAAGGTGGAACGCTGCGTAAAACAGGCGTCAGTCGGAACGAGGGATTGAATCGCCTCACGAGGTGGCCGACGGAGCTTTGGGACGCGTGGAACGCACCGGTGCTGGCGCAGTCCGAGAACCTGCGGGAAATTTTCCTGGCGGAGGTGCGGCGGGCCGAGCAGCCGCCTGAGCCTCGCCGTCGAGGGCGGCGGCGTTGACTCGCGCTTGATGAGCTGACCACACCTTTGATACTAAGGAGAAGGTCCATGGCGAGCATCTCCTCAGTAGCCGGACGTGCGTGAGCTGGACATCTGGGACTCGGCCTGGTTGGACCTGCTAGGCAACGCGCGGCGACGACTCGGGCCTGCTGCACGACGGCATGGCAGGTAAACCCGCTTCACCGCGGCAGGCGACATTGCAGACCGTCATTAAGCCAGCCGCTGACCCTTCTAGGTCAGTCAAAGGTGACGAGCGGATAAGGAGTCAGCGGCCGTAACGGCGCCGGAGCTTCTCCACCCGGCCCTCACTCCAGGACGCGGGCGTGACCGGTGCAGAAGGGTGGCTAGCCGCTAAGGAGTCAGCGGCCGTAACGGCGCCGGAGCTTCTCCACCCGGCCCTCACTCCAGGACGCGGGCGTGACCGGTGCAGAAGGGTGGCTAGCCGCCGAGACGTCGACGTCGACGACCGAGTAGGTGTTCCGGTCCGGTCCCCTCGGCAGGCCACTGCGCGCGCTCGGCGTTGAACGCGACAGCAGCGTGGTGCCGACGGCGTATCGCGGAAGACGATCAGGCTGTAGGCGGGGTGGGTGTTCGACTTCATGGTGACCTCCAAGAGGATGCCGCAGCTCGTTCTCCTAAGAACCCCTCTCAACCGGGGCTGTGCCCAGCCCCTACCTGCGCGACACGCTCAAGCTGCCCACCCTCTGGCGCTGACGGGTCTGGCATTGCACGATGACCTCGATGCCTCGTTGGAGCACCCCGCAGTGGGAAGCCCTGCCGCGTGGCGACGAGGCGCGCCGAGCGCACGACCGTAGGAGAGGCATGCTGCACACCGACCGCGAGCGCCTTGGGGAGCGTGCGCGGGCGCGTGTAGGTGGTGGCGCTGGCTGGTCTGCGGCAGCCACTCCGTACGGTGGGCCCAAGGCCAGGCAGGCAGCTCGTGCCGGTGCCGCAGCGCGGTCGGGCGGTGGTGGCGGCCTCATGAGCAGCAGGGGCGTGATGCGCGCCCTGGCTGGGTTGGTGCCCATATCGGTGTGGGACGGGGCACGCATGCTGCGAACGCGCGGCGCTCATGCCGCAGCGACCGCCGTATGCGCCCTGCTGTGGGCGGTCCTAGCGGTCCTGCAGGGCACCGCTAGCACCGTCCACGGCGGTAGTACCCGCTCTGCGCAGCCGCTGGCGCTGACGGTCGCCACGGCGGTGCTCGTGCTCCTCGTCTCGGTGACATTGTGGCTGGCAGCGTTCGGTACGCCGGAGCCCGCGGTCGGTTTCGTCCTGACGGGGCTGGCGGTGGCGGTGCCGTTGCTGCTGATCGTGGCGTTGCGCACCGGCCTGTGGAGCCGTCTGGGCGCCGGAGTCGGAGCCAGTGTGGCCACCCTCCTGGGTGCGCGATAACTCCCTCACACGCACGGACATCCCCGCTTCGTCATGCCCGCCTCGTCATCGGCGTCCACACCAACGACAACACACCGGTAAGAGGCAGGAAGGGGTCGAGTCGGCTGTACCCCATTGCCGCGCCAGGCTGGCTACACAGTCCGGCCGACAGGAGCGACGAGGCGGCGCCCAGCCATCGCTCCGGAGCAGTGTGACTCGCCTCGCCTCCCGCCGGCGATAGAAGTCGCGATCTTCGAGCGCAGGACATCGCGAGGACGTCTCGACGATGTCGCGCAGGCTTAAGGCAGCACATCCCGCGCCGACTGATCAAGGGTGCCCTCGGCTCGCCACGACCCTCGACTGCTGGCCGCCTTCCAAGACGGTGAGCGGTGCCTGGTGTGGGCACGCCACAAGGTCGACGGGCAGCTGTACCGCCTGCCCGACGGTGAGGCCAAGACCCGCAAGGCCTGGGCCAAGGAGCACCTGGAGTGCTTCATGCCCGACTGCCCCGACCGCCGCCTGACCACCGTGGCCCGTCACCCCCGCCGCCGTGACGGCTTCTCGCACTACACCGGCTCCGGTGGGCACTCCGCTGAGGGTGAGGCGCACCAGCAAGCCAAGGCCGCCCTGGTGGATTGGGTGCAGCAA
Organism: Kineococcus rhizosphaerae; assembly: GCF_003002055.1. Taxonomy (NCBI): domain Bacteria; kingdom Bacillati; phylum Actinomycetota; class Actinomycetes; order Kineosporiales; family Kineosporiaceae; genus Kineococcus; species Kineococcus rhizosphaerae. Next base: position 8,733 of record NZ_PVZF01000026.1, on the reverse strand, counting down.
GCCCTAGGTGGGCAGGGTGTGCGGGCGGTGACCGAGCAGGCCAGCGCCGACCGGGCGCGGGTCGCCGATGTGATGGTGACCTGGCCTGACGGGCGGCAGGTGGCTTTCGAGGTGCAGTACGCCGCGCTCAGCGTTGAACAGTGGCGCCAGCGTCATGAGTCCTACACGGCTCAAGGCATCACCGCGGTCTGGCTCCTGGGGCACGCGGGCCGGCACCTACAAGCGGCGCGCCGGCGCTCCTGGGACCAAGGACAGAAGCAGGAGGACGCGGTCGCCGGGCTGGTGGCGCTAGGAGACCTGCACCAGGCGATGATCCAAGCTGGGGTGCCCTTGTGGTGGATCAATCCGGTGTGGGGCCACGGCGACTATGAGGGCGCGGGCATCGGCACCGTCGCGGTGAGCGCGACCCCCCACCGTGCTCGTGGTGACTCCTACGGCGACGGCTACGACAACGGCTACGACGACCACCGCGGCCAGGACTTCCCCGTCGAGGTGCCACCCGGCCCTAGAGCTGGGCGGGCCGTCTTTCACGCCGACCCGCTGTCCGCGTGCGCCTTGACTCCCGAAGGGTTGAGCAGTCCCACCCGGCGGCGGCTGCAGGCGGCCGCGCAGGAGCTGGCTGCGGTGAACGCCGAACGCCGGCGCTTAGACGACCAGCGCGCAGCCCGCGAGCGTGAAGCCCAGCGCGCCCGTCAGGAGCGGCGACGAGCCGCCGCCGAGGCCCGCGAGCGCCGGCGGCTACGTGAGCGTGAGCTGGCGCGGCGGGCGTGGGAGGACTCGGTGCTGCACGGGGAGCTGGTGTGGTCCTACGGCCTGGTCCCACAGCTGCTGCGCCTGCGTTTGAGCAGTGACAGCAGGGACCGCGCCGACATCGGCAACGGCATCCACGCACTGTCCGAGCATTGGCGCGCCGCGGTGTACTACCACCTCATCGCCGGCAAGATCGGTCGATCGTTCACCCTGGCCGACGCCCACCGGGTGATCCTAGGCGAAGGCATCACCATCACCTCACAGAAGGGACCACGGGCAGCAGGCGCCCTCACCGGCTGGGAGGAGGCCGTCACCGGCTGGCTGGAGAAACTCCACGCCCGCGGCTACGTCACGGTTCACCACGGACTGGCCAACCGCCTGGTCGCCGACAGCGTGCAGGTCCTCGCCGACCTCGACCATCCCCCGCCATCGCCGCCACTGGCACCGCCGGCACTGGCACCGCCGGCACTGGCACCGCCGGCACTGGCACCGCCGGCACTGGCACCGCCGGCACTGGCACCGCCGGCACTGGCACCGCCGGCACTGGCACCGCCGGCTACGCCACCATCACGCCGCGCCCGGGCATCCTCACACCCGCAGGAACCGCGGCGATCCAACCCCCAGCAGCATGACCCCGCCGGGTCCACTGGGTCCACTGACCCCGACGACCTGTCGACGTCCAACACCCAAGACCTCACCGCGCCCGCCGACAGCATCGAACCTGGCATGCCAGGTGCCGCACGCAACCAACCACCGCCCACGGCGCGTCCGCAGTTGCGCTGCCAAGGCTGCGGCAAGCCATTGAACCCGCTGCTCGCCGACTACGGCCGGCACGTCCTGTGCTGAAGTAAGCACAGCCCCGGCAGGCCGAAAGGGCCGCCGCACTGAGTTCCTGCACCCCCTACCGCCTCCAGGCGCTACTGCGGATACAGCTGACCAGTCTGATGGGCCCAATCACCGCACGTCTCCTGAAGACAGGCAGCGAGCACGCCCACACCCGGCGGGCATTCGCTGAGCTACTGCGGAGCTACTCATCGAGCTCCAAGCAGCCGCCGACGCTGCGGCCCGGGTCAAGCTCACTGGCGGCGATCTACGAGAGTCGGTTCTCATGCGACGAGGCCTTCTCCACAGCGTGGTGAGGGCGCGCGTTCAAGGAGCGCACCCTCACCAAGATCTGCTCGACTATTGACGAGATGTCACCGGTCAGCGATCGGTGCAGACGTTCATACCGACCCGGGAGGCGTAATCGGCTCGGGCGAAGATTGCCCCTTCGTCGATACGCCGGCGCAGAAGGCCGCAGACAACTTTGTGCTCATCGCCGTCATGCACAAACATTCTCATGCGCTCTGGGATTGCGTCCCATCCTGCAGGTCCGTTGGCCAGGACCTCGCGGAACTCAGGGCCCTTGAAGCTGGATCCGAGGTTGAACACCATGCTGACCAATGCGTCGAACTCGTGTTGCCGGTAGGACTGGCGCGGAGCCAGGTTGCGCGCACCGGTGGCTGCGGCACTCAGATCGCGCTGGAAGAGGCGTTCAGCTTCGGCGCGGGTAATTTGGGAGGCCTTCTCAGCGGGGGTGCACGAGTGGTGCGGGGTGAGGGCGTGTCCCCAGCCCACGGTGCAGACTCCGTTCTTGGCCTTGTCGTCGTAGGGCCGCAGGCGGAGGGTTTCCCAGGACTTGATGAAGGCGGCGATGCGGGGGCTGGGATTCAACCGGCTGACTGGGGTCCGCGCTCCGGTGTCCGCTGCGGGGCTGCCGCTCGAACGATCGAGGTCGCAGCGCGGGAGCCCGCGAACCAGTCCTGTTCCGGGGGTCTGAAGGTAGGCGCGGACTACCCACTCGCCGCGGTTCGTCCTGGCCCAGGTGTTCTGGTCACCGTACGTGCTCTTGCCGTAGGCGGTGCAGACCACCATCACGTTCTCTCCCGCCCGGTAGGCGTCCGGGACTGATGTACTGGCGCGGTCCTTGCCGGTGCGGGCGTCCAATGCCGCGGTCGCTTTCAGTGGCATCGGCTTGGCGCAGACCGGCGTTCCATCTCGCAGGCCGCGCCGGCCGTTGTACGTTAGGAGTGCTGCGGGAACGTAGAGGTGATCGCTGGTCAGGCCCCAGGTCGTGGACCCGTAAGCCGGCGAACCGGTCGTGCGACAGTCGACGATGACCTTGCCGCCTCTGCGGTACTGGTCGACCACGTCGTGTCGACCAGCTTCAGGCAGGAGGCGACCGTCGAGGTGGTCGGCGGCGGCATAGTCCTTCGCAGCCGGGGCCGCCGGCGAACCGCTGCTGCAGGAGTTGCGCGAGGTGACGGTTTGGGTGGGGTACTGGAACGCCTTTCCGTCGAAGCGCACCGCCTGCAGCGTGCGTTGACTGGCGCCGCGCCGGTGCTCGAAGTGCAGGTGAGCTGCCATGCCGGGCCGCTTGGACGTGGTGTTGCCTACCGTCCCGATCGGCTGGCCCTGGCGGACGGTCGTCCCGGCGGCCACATCACGCCGGTCCAGATGCGCGTACAGGGTGTACGTCCCGTCCGCGTGGCGAATCTTGATGACGTTGCCGAAGCCGTCCTGTGTCGTGTGCAGCTCCGACATCATCACCACACCGGCTGCTGCAGCGACGACTGGTCGCCCCTTGTCCTGGTTGCCGGAGGTGCCCTTGAGGTTGAAGTCGATCTCGCGGTGATCAGAGACGTGGGCAGGGCTTTTGCCTTCGCCGACCCACTTCTGACCGCAGGGAAAGGGGACCTGCAACACGACGGAGTCAGCGGCGGCAGCTGACGGCGCGACCGCGAGCGCGGATCCGAGCACGGACGTGAGGGTCAGAAGGCTCAGACCTGCGGCGATCGCGCGGCGGGTGAGGGTTGATGGGCGGGACATGCGAACCTCCGGTGCGGTGCGGATGGGGACGTCAGTGCAGCGCTGAGTGCGCAGCGCGGCAGCGCTGAGCAGGTGCTTGACCTGCGTGAGCAGTGCGGGGTGCGTTGAGTGACGGTCGTCAGGACGGCTGGGTCGTCAGGACGGCGGCCTGCTCGCGGGCACCTCATCTGCTGGCTTGGGAGCCCTTGGTGGGGCTGCAACCAACACTGCCGCGGCCACCTCAGGTCGCGCTGACGTAGCGCTGAGTCATGCCCTCAACTAGCTTTCAGGGCATGGAGAGCGGTGTCCGCCTGCTGGGGCCGGTCCAGCTCGTGCTCCAAGGCGCCGTTGTTCCCCTGCGCTCGGCCCAGCAGCGGTCCCTGGTCGCGGTCTTGGCCATCCACGCCGGGCTGAGCGTGTCGATGGACCGACTGGTCTCAGCCTTGTGGGACGACCCCCCACGTTCTGCTGTCAATGCGGTCCAAGGGCATGTCTCCAGCCTGCGGCGCGCCATGGGCGCCCAGGCGACGATGCTTAAGACGGTGGCGGGCGGGTACTCCTGGAGCGCCCCCTCCGAGACCGTCGATGTGCATGTCTTCGAGCAACTTGTGCACCGTGGCGCCGACGAGCAGAGCCGCGGCCGCTCGAACGCCGCGCTGGAGGCCTACGAAGGCGCGCTGCGCCTGTGGCAGGATCCGCCGCTAGCGGACGTGGGTGCAGCTCCCTTCACCGAGGCCTTGGTCCCGAGGCTGCGGAGCCGCTGGCTGGACGCCGTCGTTGGTCGCGCCGCCGTGCGCGTGGCCCAAGGCCAGGCCCGTCATGCCGTCATCGACCTGCGCCCCATGGTCCTGGAGCACCCGGGTGACGAACGTGTCGCGGGGGCGCTCATCTCCGCCTTGGCGAGCGCCGGTGAGCAGGCTGAGGCCCTGCGCGTCTACGGCAGGCTGCGCGAGACACTCGCTGATGAGCTGGGAGCCGACCCCTCACCGCAGCTGCAGGTCCTGCACCGCGATCTCTTGTTGCAGCGCCTACCGGCGACGCCGGCGGTCGAGGTTCGTCCTTCCCAGACCACCGTGCTTCGCACGTCGCAGGCGCAGTCGTACGCGCCTGAGCTCATCGGACGGCAGCGGGAGCTGCGGGAACTCACCGCGCTTGTCCGGCGTGGTGACCACCGCGTGGTCAGCGTTACCGGTACGGCGGGCACCGGTAAGTCACGGCTGTGCGCCGCCGTGGCGCGCGCTATGGAAGAGGACTTCTCCGACGGCGTTCTGCACATCGGCCTGGCCGACGTCCGCGAGCCTGACGGTCTTCTGATGGAGATCCACGCAGCAGCCGATCTGCCCAGCGATCCCACCCCGTTCGACGCTCGACGGCTGGCACGAGCGTTCAAAGGTCGACAGGTCCTGCTGGTCATCGACGACTTCGAGCACCTGTCCGCAGCCGCGCCTCTCCTCGCCGATTTCTTGCGTCTGGTCCCGACCTGCAGAGCACTGGTCTCGACCCGAGCCAAGCTTCGAGTCTCTGGCGAGTTCGCCTACAGGTTGGAACCTCTCAAGCTGCCTGGCCCAACAGCAGCTCCTGAAGAAGTGTTGGCCTCACCGGCGGTGCAGTTGTTCTGCGAACGCGCTACGGCCGCCTCCGGCTATCGACCTGATCTCGACGACGCCGCCTACTTGAACAGTATTTGCACTCGACTCGACGGCTTGCCTCTGGCGCTGGAACTAGCAGCAGCTCGAACTACCGTCTACGCCCTACCCACCCTGCTTACGCGCCTGGACAACTGCCTAGCCGAACTGACCGGCGGGCCCCGTGATGTACCTGCGCATCAGCGTGCCCTGCGAGCTACGCTGGAGTGGAGCACCGAATTGCTCGAGCCGGGAACCTCGCGCGCCTTGGCTGCACTCTCGGTGTTCCCCAGCAGCTGGACGCTGAATGCCGCAGCCCAGGTGGGTCACCTAGAACACGACGAGGCGCGGGACATCGTCACCGACCTCTTGGACAACTCACTGGTTCAACCTGCTGGGCCCGACCGGTTCCGCATGCTGACCGTAGTCCGGGACTTCGCCTCGACGCTGCTGACGGAAGATCAGCGTGCCGTCACCAGAAGCGCCATGGCGGACTGGGCGGTAGAGCTGTCCCGCACGTTGCAGCAAGGCCGGCAAGAGGGATTGCTCACCAAAGGCGAATGGTCTGCGATCTTCAAGCCCGAGGAGGCCAACCTCATCTCGGCTGTGGACTGGTGTATCCAAGAGCAAGACACACGTGCTGTCACGCTCGTCGGAGCCCTCTGGTACTTCTTCTACTACGACGGGACGACGTCTCGCTGGACCGGCTGGGTGCAAGGACCGTTGCCGACCGCCCAAGCCCACCCTGATGACCTCTACAGATTGGCGCGCGCCCTCGGCGGCGTAGCAATCTCCTTCGCCGATCCACACAGTGCGGTGAAGCACTACCGTCAAGCACTCTCAGGACTACCACCGGGAAGCCACGATCTAGAACGTGCCCTCCTGCGCCGCAACGAAGCCATCGCTGTGCGCTTCACTGGTGAGCTGGTCCTGGCCCGAGAATTGATGGAGCAGGCTCTCGCATCGCTGCCTGGTCAGGTCCAGCAGTTGAACGACGACCTCACCGAACTAGCGGAGATGTACGCAGAACTGGGTGATCGTGATCTAGCCCTAAACACCCTGCGCCGGTGCGCGCAGCAACAGGTAGAGGGTGATCACGAAACCGCTGCGTACATCTGCGCCGGCCGAGCCATGCTGGCGTGCCAGGACAACGCCGCCGAGGCAGCGATGTGGCTGACACGTTTGAGCGAGCACTTGGTGGACGAGGTGTCCTTGGTGGTTCGGATCGACGTTCAGCACATGGCTGCGATCGTGCGCCTCGTTCTTGATGAGGTGGAGGAAGCCTGGGCCCTACTTCGGTGGAACGTCCGCACGATGCCTGAAGTGGGGTACTACCTCTTCGCCCCCGACACGGCTAGCCTCGCTGCTCTCCTGCTGCATCGACGCGGCCACGTCACCCAAGCCCTACCCCTGACAGATCACGGGGCCAGGTTCCGCAAGGACCTGGGGTTGTTCATGGCTTACCGCCCTCTACGAGAACTCCACGACGAACTGCAGCGGCACGAGTATCAGCGTCCGAACAGCGTCGAACCGGATCTCACCGCAGGTCAGGCGCCAGGAGACGTGGAGTCACTCTCGGACCTCGTTCAGCTGTTGCAGGTCGTGGCTGCCCACCCGCACTGATCACAACGCACCGACGAGCTCGCAGGTCCGATCAGCCCCCGCTTGCTCATGCCCAGCACCGACGCAGCCATCTCCTCGTCGCCCCCGAGCCCCGACACGGTGCGCAGCCCGCATCTCGGCCGGCAGACACCTGAGGTGGCCACCAGCCCAGGAGACCGCCAGCTCCCGTGCGACCAGCACGCGCAACGCTGCCAGGCCCCTACAACTTGTTTCACTATGACGCAGACCAGTAGGTTAGTGACAACCCGTCCATGGCCCCGTCACGCCCGCAGTGGGTCAGCCTGCCGGTCCGCGTGCAGAGCTCACTGACCGCTGGGCGGGATGGCGACCTCCAGCGGCAGCAAACCCTCACGCCATCATGCCGCCTCGATGAACTCACCGTGCGCCTGCTCCCGGTAGGTCGCGGCCACCGCCCGCGAGTCCGGCTCCTCCATCACGATGCCGTCGCTGGCCAGCTCCAGGATGAGCCGTTCCAGACCGGTGAGCCTCCCATCGGCCCCGGCGACACCTGAACCACTGATCATCCCGGTGCCCCTAGTGGCATCGGAACGGCCAGCACCCACCCGTCCCACTGCCCGCCCATTCCATACTGCAACCAGCCGCACCCACGCAGCCACGCAGTGCGCTTCTGCCACGTCCGATCCTGCGACGCCGGCCTCGCGGGCCAGCAGCTCGGCGGTGTGATCGGCCGGGATCGGGTTATCGAAGTCAGCGGCCGCGCCAGAACCCACACGACGGCGTGCAGGGAGGGCCGCGACGTGCGGCGCATCACGGCCAGCGGTGCGTCACGGCCAGCGGTGCGTCGCTGATGGCGGCCTGGACGGCGTAGGCCCACCGCACCGCCGAGGGCACCATGTCCCGCGGATCGGTTGGTAGAAGACGCACGGGCTGAGCACTCACCGCCGGAAGATCGGCGTTGAGTGCGGGTCCTTGACGTCCATGACGTCCACGACATGCGGGGGGCACGCTGAGGACGGCCGCATCGGGAGGCTCACGCAGCCAGGCTCACATGGCATGGCTCAGGCAGCCAGCGTCCCGAAGCTCGGGTCTGCTGCACCGATCGGTGACAACCGAGCTGGCTTGCTTCTGAGCAGGCCTGGAAGGATGTCGCTGTGCCCAAGCCCTACCCCCGCGAGTACCGAGACGACGTCGTGCGCGTCGCCCGAGACCGCGACCCCGGCATGACACTGGAGCAGATCGCCGCCGACTTCGGCATCCACGTCATGACCTTGTCGGACCAAAGTCGAAGTGGATGCGTCAAGCTGACGTCGACGCGGGGGTGAAGCCGGGCGACACCACCACCGACAACGCCGAACTGCGTGAGGCGCGGCGGCGGATCAAGCTGATGGAGCAGGAGAACGAGGTCCTGCGCCGGGCCGCGGCCTACCTGTCGCAGGCCAACCTGCCCGGCGGCTCGGGAAAAGGATCCTCCCGCTCGTGAGGGACCTTGAAGCGTCACGGCTTCTCTGCCGTCTTCATGTGGGACACGACTCCGGGATGGAGTCGTTGAGGTAAGCGTAGTGGGCGGCCTCAGCCTCGACCGGTGGCCGGTAGTTCAGCCGAGAGTGCAGTCGGGCGTTGTTCCACCACTCCACCCAGGTCGCCGTGGCGTACTCGACGTCGGACAGCGTCTTCAACGGCCCGGTGTGGAAGGGACCGACCCGGATGCACTCGGTCTTGTAGAGGCCGATCACCGTCTCCATCAGAGCGTTGTCGTAGGCGTCACCAACCGAACCGATCGAAGCTGCGAAACCCTCGATGGCTAGGTGCTCGGTCAGCCTCAAACTCTTGTACTGCGACCCGGCATCCGAGTGCATGATCAAACCGGGCGCCACTGGTGTCCCGGCGTGCTCGCGTCCCCAGGTCGCCATCCGCAGGCAGGTGAGGA
>NZ_PVZF01000025.1 GCF_003002055.1 Kineococcus rhizosphaerae | reverse complement strand
GAGGTGAACTCCGACATCACGATGCAGGCCTTGACGGCCTGACCACACGGAGCATCACGCAGCGAACGTCGTACACCACCTCAGTGGACTTGACCGGCTTCCGCGAGCTCGCGCGGAAGGCTCGGCAGACCGGCGAGGGCGACGGTGAGGTGCCAGCCCTGCTGACCGGCCGCATGGACGATCGAGCACAAGGCGGTGAGCTCCTCGGTGGAGAGGTCCTGCGCCTCGTCGATGAGCACGGCGAGGCCCGAACCGTCCTCGGCTGCGGCGTCCGCCACGTCCTTCAGCAGCTTGCCGAGGTCGGTCTCGAGGACCCCGGTGTCGGCGCCGCCGCCCGAGGACTCTGACAGGTCCAGCCCGAACGACCAGGTGCCGGACGAGTCGTAGGACGCCTTGAAGCTCGTCGCCGTCTTCAGGGCTTTCAGCAGTCGCCGACCGGCCGAGGGCCGCACGAGGTCCGACAGCGGACCGTGCAGCGCCTCCCCCAGCAGTTCCCGCAGCGACTTGCCCACGCCCGCCTCGACGGCGGCGACCAGCCACTCCCGACCGCGGCCCACCTTGGCGAACTCGTTGAGCAGCACGGTCTTGCCGACCCCACGCAGCCCGTACAGGACCACCGGCTGCGCACCCCGGTCCCGTTCGATGCGCTCCAGCGCTACCTGCCACGCCCTGCGTTGGGCGTCCCGGCCGACCAGGGCCACCGGCGGCCGGCCGGCACCGGGGGAGTAGGGGTTGCTGACCGCGTCCACGTGTACCAGTGTCTACAGCAGTATGAGAGATGTACATACCGATGTAGATGTCATCAGACCCGGGGCGACCAGCCCGAGGTGCGTTGACGTCGCACGGTCCGAGCTCGCCTAGGCTCCTCCCATGCCCGAGCCGCGGATCGACACCCAGTACGAGGACCTGCTCCGCCACGTCCTCGCGACGGGCACCCCCAAGTCCGACCGCACCGGCACGGGCACCCGCAGCGTCTTCGGCCACCAGATGCGCTACGACCTGTCGCGGGGCTTCCCGCTGATCACCACCAAGCGCGTCCACTTCAAGTCGATCGCCCTGGAGCTGCTGTGGTTCCTGCGCGGTGACGGCAACGTCCGCTGGCTGCAGGAGCGCGGCGTGACGATCTGGGACGAGTGGGCCGACGAGAACGGCGACCTCGGCCCTGTCTACGGCGTCCAGTGGCGGTCCTGGCCGACGCCCGACGGGCGGCACGTCGACCAGATCAGCGAGGTCCTCGACACCCTGCGCACGAACCCGGACTCGCGCCGGATGGTCGTCTCGGCCTGGAACGTCGCCGACCTCGACAAGATGGCCCTGGCCCCCTGCCACGCGTTCTTCCAGTTCCACGTGGCCGACGGCCGGCTGTCGTGCCAGCTGTACCAGCGCTCGGCGGACCTGTTCCTCGGCGTACCCTTCAACATCGCCAGCTACGCCCTGCTGACGATGCTCGTCGCCGCCGAGGTCGGCCTCGAACCCGGCGACTTCGTCTGGACCGGCGGGGACGTCCACGTCTACGACAACCACGTCGAGCAGGTCCGTGAGCAGCTCACCCGCGAGCCGTACCCGTTCCCGCACCTGAGGATCGCCCCGAAGCCGCTGTTCGACGTCCGGTACGAGGACCTCGAGGTCGTCGGCTACGAGCACCACCCCGCGATCAAGGCGCCCGTGGCCGTCTGATGATCGGTCTGGTCTGGGCCCAGTCCACCAACGGCGTCATCGGCGCCGACGGCCGCATCCCGTGGCGCGTGCCGGAGGACCTGGCCCACTTCTCCCGGCTCACCGCCGGCGCGACCGTCGTCATGGGCCGCGCCACCTGGGAGTCCCTGCCGCCGCGGTTCCGGCCGCTGCCGGGCCGGCGCAACGTCGTCCTGTCCCGCGACGCGGCGTACGACGCCCCCGGCGCGGAGGTCCGCACCGACCTGCACGACGCGCTGAGCCTGCCCGGCGACGTCTGGGTCGTGGGCGGTCACGCCGTCTACGAGGCGGCGCTGCCCCGCGCCGACGTCCTCGTCGTCACCGAGGTGGACCTCGTGGTGGACGGGGACACGCCCGCGCCCCGCGTGGGCCCGGGGTGGCGGCGCGAGCACGAGGGGGAGTGGGCCACCTCCACCGGGGGGCCGCGGTTCCGCGTCGTCACCTGGACGCGGACGAACCCCTAGCGGGCCAGCGGTTTCCGTGTCACCGTGAGCCATCGAGCCCCTCGTCGGGGCTCCCGGCCGGAGGAGGCACCGTGACCCTCTTCGTCTCGTTCGCTGTGATCGTCCTGGTCGCGGCCCTGGTGGGCCGCCTGTGCGCGAAGTCGAAGCCGGGTGACCACCACGGCTCGCTCGAGTGGCCCGCCGCGTCCGGCGACGACGCCGGGGGGACCTACCTCGACGTCTCGCACCACCACCACTCCGGCTGGGGCCACGCGCACAGCCACAGCCACAGCCACAGCCACAGCCACGACTCCGGCGGCTGGGGCGGCTGGGGCGGGGACTCCGGCGGCGGCTTCGGCGGCGGGGACTCCGGCGGGGGTGGGGGCGGGAACTGACCGCCCCCTGCACCCGTCCGGGTGGTCCCGGAACAGGGCCGGGTGCGCCGCGGTTGCCCTGGTCGTGAAGGTGGAGATCTGGTCCGACGTCGTCTGCCCGTGGTGCTACATCGGCAAGCGCCGCTTCGAGAGCGCGTTGCGGGAGTTCGAGCACGCCGACGACGTCGAGGTCGAGTGGAAGTCGTTCCAGCTCGACCCGACCACGGTGTCGGTGACGCAGCGGGCCGCGGGCCCCAGCGACGCGCACGCCCGGGCGCTCGCGGCGAAGTTCGGCCGCTCCGTCGAGGAGGTGCGGCAGATGATCGCCCACGTCGACGAGACCGCCGCAGCCGAGGGGCTGGAGTTCCACCAGGACGTCTCCGTGCCGGCGAACACCGTCAAGGCGCACCAGCTGCTCCACCTCGCGGGTGAGCGCGGCGTCCAGGACGCCGTGAAGGAGCGCCTCCTGCGGGCCCACTTCACCGAGGGCGAGCCCCTCGGCGACGACGAGACCCTCGTCCGGCTGGTGGCCGAGGCCGGGCTCGACGCCGAGGAGGCCCGCGCCGTGCTGGCCGAGGACCGCTACCTCGCGCAGGTGCGCGCGGACGTCGCCGAGGCCGCGGCCCTGGGGGCGCGCGGGGTGCCGTTCTTCGTCGTCGACCGCAGGTACGGGATCTCCGGCGCCCAGCCGGCCGAGCAGTTCCTGCAGGTGCTGCAGCGCGCGTGGACGGAGTCCCGCCCGCTCACCCTCGTCGGGCAGGCCACCGACGACGCGTGCGGCCCGGACGGCTGCGCGATCTGACGCCCGGAGGAACGGCACGTTGACTCCGCGGTCGCGTTCAAAGCGACCGGGGAGTCAACGTGCCGTTTCGCGCGCTACCCGCCTCAGGCGACGTCCACCCCGAAGTCCTGCGCGATCCCCCGCAGCCCGCTGGCGTACCCCTGCCCGACGGCGCGGAACTTCCACTCGCCGCTGTAGCGGTACAGCTCCCCGAACACCATGGCGGTCTCGGTGGAGGCGTCCTCGGACAGGTCGTAGCGCACGACCTCGCTGCCGTCGGCGCGGTTGACCATGCGGATGAACGCGTTGACGACCTGCCCGAAGCTCTGCCGGCGGGCTTCGGCGTCGTGGATCGACACCGCGAAGACGATCTTGTCGACCTCGGCGGGGACGGTCAGCAGGTCGACCTCGATGCTCTCGTCGTCCCCCTCGCCCTCACCGGTCCGGTTGTCGCCGGTGTGCCGGACGGAGCCGTCCGGGCTGGTGAGCTGGTTGTAGAAGATGAAGTGCCCGTCCGAGAGGACCTTGCCGTTCGCGCCGAGCATGAGGGCGCTGGCGTCGAGGTCGAAGTCGAGCCCGGTGGTGGTGCGCACGTCCCAGCCGAGGCCGACGAGGGCCTCGGTGAGGTTCGGGGCCACCTTGGCCAGCGAGACGTTTCCACCCTTGGCGAGAGTCACACCCATGGCCAGAACCTATCCGAGCGCGCTGGGAGCGGCCTGGGCGGTGGCCGGGGCCACGAGACGTTCGACGAGCAGTTCCACGAGGACCTCGACCGACGGCGCGGGCAGGCCGAACAGGGCGCGCAGGTAGACGGGGGCGACGAGGTGGTCCAGGACGCGCGTGGACGTCGGCACCTCCTCGCCCCGGGCCTGCGCCGCCGCGAGGATCGCCTCGACCTGGGTGCTGCGCCCGACGAGGCAGGCCGAGCACGCGGACTCGAACCCCTCGGGGGCGCCGGGGTCGACGGGTTCGGCGGCGACGGCGGCGCGCAGCAGCGCGAGCTCGGCGGGGTGCGCGGCCTCGGCGACCAGGGCCGTCCCCCAGGCGAGCAGGTCGCCGGTGAGGGAGCCGGTGTCGGGCACGTCGCCGCTGGTGCCGAACCGGGCGAGGGCGGTGTCGGCGAGCAGTCGCCCGACGTCGCCCCAGCGCCGGTACAGGCTGGTGGGGTTGACCCCGGCGCGGGCGGCGACGGCGGGGATGGTGACGGCCTCGCCGGCGGTGAGGAGGTCGAGCACGGCGTGGTGGACCGCGGCCGTGACCTTGGCGCTGCGTCCTCCCGGGCGCGTCATCGTCGGCGTCATGGAAGAACCTTAACGCAATCCGCGTTGCGTTAGCGAGTCGGGCGGGGTAGTTTCCCGACGACACCTCCCCGAGTTCCTGGAGCCCCCCGTGTCCCTCAGGACGTTCCCCCGAACCAGCCCCCGGACGGGTCTCACCCTCGTCGCGCTGACCCTCGGCCTGCTCGTGGCCGCGAGCGCCGCCCCGTCGCCGATCTTCCCCGTCTACGAGGAGCTCTGGGGTGCCGGGCCGGCCGCCGTGACAGTCGTCTTCGCCGTCTACGCCGCCGTCCTGCTCGTCGCGCTGCTGACCGTCGGGTCGCTGTCCGACCACCTCGGCCGCCGTCCCGTCGTGCTGAGCGCCCTCGTCGGCGTCGTCGCCTCGATGCTGCTGTTCTCCCAGGCCCACGACGTCACCACGCTCGTGGTCGGCCGTGCGCTGCAGGGGTTCTCGACCGGGACCGCGATCGGTGCCCTGGGGGCCTGGCTCCTGGACCTGGCCGGTCCGGCCCGGGCCCCGCTCGCCCAGCTGCTCAACGGGGCCGTCCCGCCCGCGGGGCTGATGGCCGGTGGTCTGGGCGCCGGGGTCCTCGTGCAGTTCGGTCCCGCCCCCACCGAGCTGACCTACCTCGTCCTGGCGGGGCTGCTGCTCGTCGCGGCCGTCCTGGTGCTGCTCACCCCCGACGTCGCCGACCGCGTGCCCGGCGCCGCCCGCTCCCTCAAGCCCGTCGTGCGCCTGCCCGCCGCGTCGCGGCGCGCGTTCACGACGTACCTGCCGGGCTTCCTCGGCAGCTGGGGTCTGGGCGGTCTGTGCATGGGGCTGGGCCCGTCGGTCGTCGCCGGGGTCCTGGGCCTGACCAACCACGTCGTCGGCGGGCTCGTCGTGGCCTCCGTCGCCGGGGTCGGGGCGCTCACGGGCCTGCTCACCCGCCGCCTGGCCCCCGCCCGGGTCATGGCCCTGGGCATGGCCGGGCTCGTCGTCGGCCCGCTGGTGCTGACGGTGGGCCTCGCCCTCGGCTCGGTCGCGGGGTTCTTCGCCGGTGCGCTGCTGTCCGGGGTCGGCTTCGGCGCCGGGTTCCAGGGCGCGCTGCGCGGGGTGCTGGCCACGGCCCCCGCCCACGAACGGGCCGGGGTCCTGTCCGCCGTCTACGTCGTCAGCTACCTGGCCTTCGGCCTGCCCGCCGTCGTCGCCGGCTCCCTGGCCCCGCACCTGGGGCTGGTCCACGTCGTCGACGGCTACACGGGCCTCGTCGTCCTGGCCGGGCTCGCCGGGCTCCTGCTCGTGACCCGCGAGCGGCGGGCGACGGCCCCCGTCCCCGCCCAGGCGCGCCGCACCCCGTGCCCGGAGACCGAGGCGCAGCAGGCCTGAGCGGACCGGAGCGCGGTGGCGACGCGGTCAAGGGGCCGGCCCCCGGTGCCGATCACGGGAGCATGACGCTGCGTGCCGGTCAGCTCGTCGCCTTCAGCGGCCACTTCCTCGCCCCGCGGCCCGACCTCGTCGCCCGCGCCGAGCGGGCCGGCCTGCGCGTCGAGCCCACCGTCACCGAGCGCACCGACGTGCTGGTCGCCAACGACGCCGGGTCCGGCTCGGCGGCCGTGCGGGCCGCCCTCGCGCTGGGTGTCCCGATCGTCGACGAGTACGCCTTCGAGGACGCGCTGCGCCCCGCGCCCGTCGGGTAGGGCGCTTCGAGGTGTGACACGACGGAAACACGCTGAGAATGCGCAGTTGATCCGGAAGTGGTTGCCTTCCCCGGTCCGGCCTTCACGGTCACCGCGGAAGGAGAGGCTGCATGTCAGTCGAGCAACGAGGCACCGCCCAACGGGACTTCTCGCACGAGGACGGCGGGCTGCACAAGGGCCTGAAGAACCGTCAGCTCCAGATGATCGCCATCGGCGGCGCCATCGGCACCGGCCTGTTCCTCGGCGCCGGCGGGCGCCTGGTCACCGCGGGCCCCGGCCTGTTCATCGTCTACGGGATCTGCGGCTTCTTCGTCTTCCTCATGCTGCGGGCCTTGGGTGAGCTCGTCCTGCACCGGCCCTCCTCGGGGTCCTTCGTCTCCTACGCCCGCGAGTTCTACGGCGAGAAGGCCGCCTTCGTCGCCGGGTGGATGTACTGGTTCAACTGGGCCATGACGGCCATCGTCGACATCACGGCGATCGCGACGTACATGCACTACTGGCAGACCTTCTCCTCGGCGCCGCAGTGGCTGCTGGCGCTCATCGCCCTCGTCGTCGTCCTGGGCCTCAACCTCGTCTCGGTGAAGATCTTCGGCGAGATGGAGTTCTGGTTCGCCCTCATCAAGGTCGTCGCGCTCACGGCGTTCCTGATCGTGGGCATCGTCTTCCTCGCCGGCCGCTTCCCCATCGAGGGCCAGACCACGGGGCTGTCCGTCATCAGCGACAACGGCGGCTGGTTCCCGACCGGGGACGTCCCCCTGGTGGTCGTCGTCTCCGGCGTGATCTTCGCCTACGCCGCGGTGGAGCTCGTCGGCACGGCGGCGGGGGAGACCGAGAACCCCGAGAAGATCATGCCGCGGGCGATCAACACCGTGATCATCCGCATCGTGATCTTCTACTGCGGCTCCCTGGTCCTGCTCGCGCTACTGCTGCCGTACACGTCCTACAGCGCCAAGGAGAGCCCCTTCGTCACCTTCTTCTCCAAGATCGGTGTCCCCGGGGCCGGCGACGTCATGAACTTCGTCGTGCTCACCTCGGCCCTGTCGAGCCTGAACGCGGGCCTGTACTCCACCGGCCGCATCGTCCGCTCGATGGCCATGAACGGCTCGGCGCCGAAGTTCGCGGCCAAGCTCAACAAGGGCGGGGTGCCCTTCGGCGGGATCGCCATCACCGGGGTCGTCGCCGTCCTCGGCGTCGTCCTGAACTACGTGGCTCCCGGCCGCGCCTTCGAGATCGTCCTGAACGCCTCGGCCCTGGGCATCATCGCCAGCTGGGGCACGATCGTGCTGTGCCAGCTGCGGCTGCACAAGTGGTCGAAGGCGGGCATCGTCGAGCGCCCGCACTACCGGCTGTTCGGCGCCCCGTACACGGGCTACCTCGTGCTCGTGTTCCTGGCGGCCGTCCTGGTGATCATGGCGTACGACCCCGACAGCCGGCCCACGGTCATCGCCCTCGTCGTGATCGTCCCGCTGCTGATCGCGGGGTGGTTCGCCGTGCGCAAGCGTGTCCTGGCCGCCGCCGAGGAGCGCGCGGGCTACACCGGGGAGTTCCCCGTCAAGGCCGACCGGCCCCGTCGGCGGGACTGAGTCCGGAATCCGGCAGGACGCCGGCGTTCCCTCCGACCTAAGGTGGAGGGGACGTCGGCGTCCTGCTGCGTCCTGCTCGCCCGGCGCTGTGCGTGCACCTCCCACGAGGCCCCCGAGGACACCCTGCGCATGACCGCGCCCCCCACCCAGCCCGCCGCCCGCACCACGAGGTCCACCACCCCCCGCACCCCCACCACGGCCGGCCTGGTCGTCCTGCTGGGCGCGATGGCCGCGCTCGGCGCCGTGACGATCGACCTCTACCTGCCGTCCCTGCCGCAGGTGGCGGTCGACCTGGACACCACCGCCGCCCGCACCCAGCTGACGATCACCGGGGTCCTCGTGGGCGCCGGCCTCGGGCAGCTCGTCGTCGGCCCGCTCTCGGACGCCTTCGGCCGGCGCAAGCCCGCCGCCGTGGGCTTCGTCGTCTACGTGCTCGCCGCCCTGCTGTGCGCGATCGCCCCGAACCTGCCCGCGCTCGTCGCCTTCCGCGTCCTGTCCGGGGTCGGCGCCTCGGCCGGGGCCGTCATCGGCATGGCCGTCATCCGCGACCTGTTCACCGGCCCGGCCGCGGCCCGGCTGCAGTCCCGCCTCGTCCTCGTCATCGGGGTCGCGCCCCTGTTCGCGCCCACCGTCGGCGGCGCCATCGCCGCGCACACCGGCTGGCGGGTCGTCCTGGCGCTGCTGGCCGTCGCCGGGGCCGGGGTGCTCCTGGCCGTGTGGCGCCGGCTGCCCGAGACCCGCCCCGAGCTCACCGACACCCCTGCGCAGGCCCGCGCCGAGGACGAGCGCGCCCCCGTGACCCCGCCGCGGCCGGGCCGGGTGCTGCGCACCTTCACCGGCTACGGCGCCCTGCTGCGCGACGGCCGGTTCCTGGCCTTCGCGGCCATGCCGGGCCTGGCGCTGGCGACGATCATGTCCTACGTCTCGACGTCGGTGTTCGTCCTGCAGGACGGCTTCGGCCTCAGCGGGACCGGGTTCGCGGTCTACTTCGCCGTCAACGGCACCGCCCTGGTCGGCGGCACCCAGCTCAACGCGGCCCTCGTGGAGCGCTTCGGCTCGGCCCGCCTGCTGCGGGTCGGCATCGTGGCCGCCCTGGTCTTCGGCCTGGCCCTGGCCGCCGCGCTGCTGGTCCGCACCGACCAGCTGCTCCTGTTCGCCGCCCCGCTGTACCTGCTGCTGCTCAGCCTGGGCCTGATCATGCCCAACGCGGTGACCCTGGCCCTGGAGCCGTACGGCGACAGCGCCGGCGCGGCCGCGGCGCTGGTGACCGCGCTGCAGTCCGGCGTCGGCGGTCTGGTCGGGGTCCTCGTCGGCGTCCTCGGCGGCGACGAGCACGCGATGGGGATCGTCGTGGGCAGCGCGGTCGTCCTCAACGTGCTGCTCCTGCTCTCGGTCTCGCGCCGGGTCCGCCCGCACCGCTGACCCGCCCGCCGAGGGGGCCGTCGTCGGCCTAGGGTGAGGCCATGAGTTCGATCACGGACGCCCAGCCCGCGGGCAGCGACGTCGACCCGTCGGTCCGCCCCCAGGACGACCTCTTCCGGCACGTCAACGGCCGCTGGCTCGCGACGACCGAGATCCCGGACGACCGCGCCGTCGACGGCGCCTTCATCCGCCTGCGCGACCAGTCCGAGGCCGAGTGCCGCACCATCGTCGAGTCCGCCGCCGCGGCCGCCGCGACGGGCGAGGCGGCCCCCGGCACCGTCCGGCAGAAGATCGGCGACCTGTTCGCCAGCTTCATGGACGTCGAGCGCGTCGAGGCCCTCGGCGCGACCCCGCTGGACCCCGAGCTGGCCGCCGTCGACGCGGTCACCGACCACGCCGGCCTGGTCCGCCTGCTGGGCGCCTTCGAACGCTCCGGCGTCGGCGGCCCCTTCGCCTACTGGGTCGACACCGACAACGCCAAGTCCGACGAGTACGTCGTCTACCTCACCCAGGCCGGCCTGGGCCTGCCCGACGAGTCGTACTACCGCGAGGAGCAGTACGCCGAGATCCGCGCCGCCTACCGGCAGCACGTCGAGCGCGTCCTGACCCTGGGCCGCCGCCCCGACCCCGCCGGTTCCGCCCAGCGCGTCCTCGACCTCGAGACGGCCCTCGCGGCGCACCACTGGGACCGCGTGAGGAACCGCGACGCCAACGCGACCTACAACAAGCTGGACCGCGCCGGTCTGCAGGACCTCCTGCCCGGCATCGACCTCGCGGCCTGGATCGCGGCGGCCGAGCTGCCGGAGTCGGCGTTCGCCCAGGTCGTCGTCCGCCAGCCCAGCTACCTGCAGGGCCTGGCCGAGGTCTTCGCCGCGACGCCGGTCGAGACGTGGCGCGAGTGGCTCGGCTGGCGCGTCCTGCACCAGGGCGCCGCGTTCCTGTCCTCCGACTTCGTCGAGGCGAACTTCGCGTTCTACGGCACGAAGCTCACGGGCGCCCCGCAGCTGCGCGAGCGCTGGAAGCGCGGCGTCGGGCTCGTCGAGGGCAACCTCGGCGAGGCGCTGGGCGAGCTCTACGTCGCCGAGCACTTCCCGCCCGCCGCCAAGGCGCGCATGACCGAGCTCGTCGCCAACCTCGTCGAGGCCTACCGCCAGGACATCGAGGCCCTCGACTGGATGACGCGCGAGACGAAGGACCGCGCGCTGGAGAAGCTGGGGCGGTTCACGCCGAAGATCGGCCACCCCGACTCCTGGCGCGACTACTCGGCGCTGACGATCGACCGCGAGGACCTGCTCGGCAACGTGCGCCGCGCGTTCGCCTTCGAGGTCGAGCGCGAGCTCGCCAAGCTCGGCGGTCCCGTCGACCGCAGCGAGTGGTTCATGACCCCGCAGACGGTCAACGCCTACTACAACCCGGGCATGAACGAGATCGTCTTCCCCGCCGCGATCCTGCGCCCGCCGTTCTTCTCCCTCGACGCCGACGACGCCGAGAACTACGGCGGCATCGGCGCGGTCATCGGCCACGAGATCGGCCACGGGTTCGACGACCAGGGCAGCAAGTACGACGGCCTGGGCAACCTCAACGACTGGTGGACCGACGCCGACCGCACCGAGTTCGGCAAGCGCACCCAGGCGCTGGTGGACCAGTACGACGCCCTCGAACCGCCCGAGACGCCGGGCAAGCACGTCAACGGCGCGCTCACCGTCGGGGAGAACATCGGCGACCTCGGTGGCCTGACCATCGCGCACAAGGCCTACGAGATCGCCCTGGGCGGTGGGCAGGCCCCCGTCGTGGACGGCCTGACCGGCAGCCAGCGCCTGTTCTTCGGCTGGGCCAAGGTCTGGTGCGGCAAGGTCCGTCCCGCCGAGGTCGAGCGCCGCCTGGCGGTCGACCCGCACTCCCCGCCGGAGTTCCGCTGCAACGCGGTCGTGCGCAACCTCGTGGAGTTCCACGACGCCTTCGGCACGGCCCCCGGCGACGGGCTGTGGCTGGACCCGGAGGAGCGCGTCCGCATCTGGTGACGTGAGCGCCTGGACCACCCCTGAGCCGCCGGGACCCTCCCGGCGGCTCAGTCGGTGATGGAGGCGCGGAAGGTGTACCGGTCCCCGCGGTAGGCCTGCACGGTGTACTCGATGGCGCGGCCGTCCTCGTCGAAGGTGACCTGGGTGGCCTGCAGGATCGGGACGGGGCCGTCGATGTCGAGCAGCTCGCGCTCGACGTCGGTGGGGTTGCGCGCCTCCACGGAGTACTCGGCGACGCGCGGCAGCTTCGGCGGGTCGGCCGAGCGCAGGACCGCGTACAGCGACGCCGTGCTGAAGTCGACGGTGGGCAGGGCCGGGGCGACCGCCAGGGGCAGCAGGTTGTGCTCGACGGCGACGGCGAGGTCGTTGAGGCGGCGGACCCGCCGCATCTCGAACAGGGTCGTGCCGGGTGCGGTGCGCAGCACGTCGGCCTCGGCGGTGGTGGCGGGGCGGGTGCCGCTGACCAGCACCCGGGACGTGGCGCGCAGCCCGCGGTCGGCCGCAAGGTCGGCGAACCCGCGGACCCGTTGTCCCGCAGCGGTCCCGGGGGTGCCGAAGGCCCCCTCGGCGACGACCCAGCCCCGTGCCGGCAGGGAGGTCAGCACGCCCCGGCGGTCCAGTTCGCGCAGCGCCGCGCGGACAGTGACCCGGGAGACGCCGTAGTGCTCGGTGAGGTGGCGCTCGGACGGCAGCCGCGTCCCGCCACCGGCTCCCTGCCCGGCCAGCTCGGCCTGCAGCCGGTCGGCGATGCGCTGGTAGAGGGGGCCGCCGTCGGTCGGGAGGGCGGCGGTCGGACGGGCACCCGGCATGACGTTACGGTACCGCCTTTGGTCTGATACCAGTATCAGACCAAAAAAGGACTATTGACAGACCAGTGCATGACCTCCAGGATCCACTCAGGTCGGTGACCCGTTCTCCGCGCACGTCGGCGTCGTCGTGCCCACGGCCCGTCCACCGGCCCGTCCCGGTCACCGCCCCACGCAGACCACCGCCCCGCTGGAGGGACCTCCCGTGACGTCACCGAGCACCACCGCCCCCGCAGCCCGCTCCACGGGCTGGCTGCCCTACGCCGGCCTGCTCGTCCTCTTCTGGGGCGTGTGGGGCGCGTTCTCCGCGCTGCCGACCTCGCGCTACGGCTACCCCGACGAGATGGTCTACGTCGTCTGGGCCTTCACGATGATCATCCCCGCGGTCGTCTCGCTGCGCGGCAGGCGGTTCGACCGCCGCGGGATCGCCGCCTTCTACGGCCTGGTCATCGGGCTGTCCGGCGCCGGCGGCCAGCTGCTGCTCTTCAAGGCGCTCGCGATCGGCCCCGCCTACGTCATCTTCCCGGTCATCGCGCTGTCCCCGGCGGTCACCGTAGTCATGGCCGTCGTCGCCCTGCGCGAACGCGTCACGCGCCTCGCGGCGATCGGTGTCGTCCTCGCGCTGGCCGCGATCGTCCTGTTCTCCGTCTCCGGCGGCTCCGCGTCGGTCGACGTCGGGTCCTGGATGGTCCTGGCCCTGCTCGTCTGCCTGGCCTGGGGCGTGCAGGCGTACTACATGCGCAAGGCCGCCGTCGCCGGGGTCGACGACGCCACGACCTTCGGCTGGATGACCGTCTCCGGGCTCCTGCTCGTCCCCGTCGCGCTGCTCGTGACCGGTGGCCTGCCCGGCGGGTTCGGGTGGCGGGCCCCGGCGCTGACCGCCGTGACCCAGGTCCTCAACGCGGTCGGTGCGCTGTTCCTCGTCATGGCCATGAGCCGCGGCAAGGCGTCCATCGTGGCCCCCGTGACCAACGCGCTCGCCCCGGTCCTGACCATCGTCCTGTCGCTGGCCGTCTACCGGACCCTGCCGAGCGTCTTCCAGACCGCGGGCATCGTCCTCGCCCTCGCCGGGTCGACGCTCATGGTCCGCGCCGACGAGAAGCGCGGCGAGGCCGCCACCGCCCCCGCCCCGTCCCGGTCCGTCTCCCCCTAGTCCGCGAGCGCCACCTGGTCGCGGCCGCCGCCCTTGGCCTCGTACAGGGCGCGGTCGGCCGCGAGCAGCAGCTCGTCGGGCGTCGTCCCGTGGTCGGGGGCGGTGGCCACGCCGGCGCTGATCGTGATCCGCAGCGCCTCGACCTCGACGCGCACCCGCGCGCACGCCGCCCGCAGCTCCTCCGCGCGCACCCGGGCCGCGGCCGCCCCCAGGTGCGGCAGCAGGACGACGAACTCCTCCCCGCCGTACCGCACGACGTCCTCCGGCCGGGCGTGGGCGCGCAGCGCGTGCGCCACCTCCACGAGGACGTCGTCGCCGACGGCGTGCCCGTGGGCGTCGTTGATCGCCTTGAAGTGGTCGACGTCCAGCAGCACCAGCGACAGCGGCTGCCCCGAGGCACCGGAGGCGGTGAGCCGGTTGGCGAGGTCCTCCACGAACCGCCGCCGGTTGCGCAGGCCCGTCAGCGGGTCCCGCGCCGCCTCCTCGGCCAGCTCCGCCCGCAACCCCTCGATCGTCGCGACCTGGGCGCGCAGCCGCTCGTTCGCCTCCTCCAGCGCCCGCCCGGCCCGCAGCTGCTCGGTGACGTCGCGCACGACCGCCACCCGGCCGATGGGACGGCCCCGGTCGTCGCGCAGCCACCGCGTGCGGACGTCGACGTCCCGACCACTGCCCAGCCGGACGACGGCCGCCCCCTCCCCGGCCCCGACGGCCCGCACCAGCGCGGGGTCCAGGGTCCCGGCGGCGGGCCGGCCCACGACCTCCCCGCCCTCCCCGCCCGGGTGGCCGGCGGACCGCAGGAGCGCGTACCCGGCCGGGTTGACGTCGACGAGGCGCTCGCGGGCGTCGAGCACGAACACCGCGTCGGCGACCGTCTCGACGACGAGCGAGCGGGCCACGGGAACCAGGCGCAGGAGGTCCTGCTGGAGCACCGCGTAGGCGAAGAGCACCCCGGTCACGGTGAAGGCCAGCGGGGTGACGTCGACGTCGACGACGTCGCCGAGGAACACGACGGCCAGGTTGACGCCGAACGGCACCGCGATCGCGACGAGCATCGTGGTGGCCTGCCGCCGCAGCAGGCCCGTGGTGTTGCGCCGCAGCTGCCAGATCGAGAACGCCGCCGTGGCGATGACCATGTAGCTGTAGGCGGTGTGCACCCAGAAGAGCGGACCGGCGGTGACGCTGCGCCGCACCGGGTCCCCGACGTACGCGACCGTCGTGTGGAACCAGTGCAGCCGCGGGTCCAGCAGCACGGCGACCAGCAGCAGGACCGGCTCGACGGCGAAGGCCAGGGCCCGCCGCCACCGGAACGTCCGCCCGCCGACGGCGTCGACGAACAACCGCAGCGACAGGACCGTCGCCCCGACCCCGAGGAACTGCGGGACCACCAGGCGGTCCAGCCAGGGCCGGGGGACCCCCGCGTTGAGCAGGACGACGGCGAGCCCCCACACCGAGACGGAGAACAGGGCCGCGGTGAGCGGCAGCGCCGCCGGGGTGGCCCGCCGCCTCCGCAGGGTCAGCAGACCCGTCGTCGTGGTGATCGCGACGGCGAACGCGATCAGCAGCGCGAGCGGTGCCAACGACGTCATCGACGCCCACGTCCCCCTGGTGTCGGACCGGCCGGGGCGACCGGTACCTCCCAGAGTGGCACCGACCGCCCGGCCGCGTGGGCGCGACGGGCGACGCGGGCGCTCACCGCCCCGGGGGCGTCAGCGGCAGCCGCGGGTGCAGCAGGTGCGCGACGAGGGCGGTCCACCCGGTCTGGTGGGTCGCGCCGAGGCCTTCGCCGGTGTCGCCGTCGAAGTACTCGTTGAAGGTGATGTGCTCGCGCCACAGCGGGTCGTCGCTGGCCTCGATGCGTTCCCCGTCGGCCGGCCGGCGGCCGTCCACCGGGCGGAAGAGGTTGACGAGGCTGTCGTCGATGAGGTCGGCGCCCTGGACGAGGTTGATGCGCCGCCCCGACCCCCTGGGAACCTCGATGGTGAGGTCGTCGCCGAAGAACCGCCCGAGGGTGCGCAGCTTGTCGGCGAGCAGGACGTTGACGGGGAACCAGATGGGGCCGCGCCAGTTGGAGTTCCCGCCGAACATCCCAGTGTGCGACTCACCCGGTTCGTACACGAGCGAGAAGCTCTGCCCCTGCACCGACGTCCAGACCTCCTCCTTGACCGCCGCCGACAACGAGCGCAGCCCGAAGGGGGACAGGAACTGGTCGTGGTCGAACGCCCGCTCGAGCAGCCGCACCAGCCGGGGCTTGTCGACCAGCGAGAGGAGCATCTGGCGTCCCTCGGGTGTCGAACGGGTCAGCAGCGGCAGGGTCAGGTCGGGGCGGCGCTTCTGCAGCCAGCGCAGCCGGGCGGTCAGGTCGGGGGTCTCCTCGGCGATCCAGGACGGGACGTCGGTGGCGCCGAGGATGGGCAGCAGCCCGACCATCGAGGGCACGCGCATGGGTTCGGCGGTCCCGTCGGGGTGCAGCAGGACGTCGTAGAAGAAGCCGTCCTCCTCGTCCCACAGCGATTCGTCGTGCGTGCCGAAGGAGGTCATGGCCTGGGCGATGGACAGGAAGTGCTCGAAGAACTTGGTGGCCGCGTCCTCCCAGGCGGGGTCGTGCCGGGACAGCTCCAGGGCGATCTTGAACATCTGCTGGCAGTAGAACGCCATCCAGCTCGTGGCGTCGGACTGCTCCAGCCGGTAGCCGGGGGGCAGCTCCTCGCTGCGGTCGAACAGCCCGATGTTGTCCATCCCGAGGAACCCGCCCTCGAAGAGGTTGGAGCCCGTGGCGTCCTTGCGGTTGACCCACCAGGAGAAGTTGAGCAGCAGCTTGGTGAAGACGCGGACGAGGAACCCCTGGTCGCGGTAGCCGTCGAGGCGGTAGACGTGCCAGGCCGCCCAGGCGTGCACGGGCGGGTTGACGTCGCCGAAGGCCCACTCGTACGCCGGCAGCTGCCCGTTGGGGTGCATGGCCCACTCGCGGCACATCAGGACGAGCTGCTCCTTGGCGAACTCGGGGTCGACGTGGGCCAGCGGGATGGCGTGGAAGGCGAGGTCCCAGGCGGCGAACCAGGGGTACTCCCACTCGTCGGGCATGGAGATGACGTCGGCCAGGGACAGGTGGGTCCAGCTGACGTTGCGCCCACCGCGGCGCTTGCGCTCCTCGGGGGCCGGTTCGGTCTCGGGGTCGCCGGACAGCCACTGGCGGACGTCGTAGCGGTAGAGCTGCTTGGTCCACAGCAGCCCGGCGTAGGCGCGGCGGGCGATGTGCCGGTCGGAGTCGGACAGGGCGGGGTGGACGACCTGGTCGTAGAACTCGTCGGCCTCGGCCCGCCGGTCGCGCAGGACGGCGTCGTAGCCGGGCCCGAAGGTGCCCCGGCCGGGGGCGTTGGGCGACAGGCGCAGGCGGACCTGGACGGTCTCGCCGGGGGCGACGGAGTCGAAGGAGTACCAGAACGCGGCCTTGGTTCCTTCGTGGCGGGGGTTCACGGCGGTGGTGTCGCCGTGGACGATGCGCCGGTCGACCCCGTCCTTGGTGTACTTCGTCGGGTTGGCGGCGGCGCCGAACAGCTCGACGAGGTTGGTCTCGTTCTCGCAGAACAGCACGTCGGGGGAGCCCTCGGCGCTGACGTGGTACCGCCCGATGTGCCCGTGCTCGCACTCGACGTCCTCGAGCCCGCCGACGGCCAGGGTCGGTGGCAGGACCTGCGTCATGGTGCCGCGGCGCCGGTCCCACCCCCAGGACCAGGTGTTGCGGAACCAGACCTGCGGGACGAGGTCGAGGGGCGCGGGGTCCGGGCCGTGGTTGGTGGCCGACACGACCATGCACAGGTCGTCGGGGCCCGCCTTGGCGTAGGTGACCTCGACGTCGAAGAAGCGGTTGTCGTCCAGGACGCCGGTGTCGCCGAGCTCGTACTCGCGCTCGTCGCGTCCCCGGCGCGCGTTCTCCTCGCGCAGCTGCGCGTAGGGGAACTCTGCCTGCGGGTAGCGGTAGAGCCAGCGCATCCACGAGTGGCTGGGGGTGCCGTCGACGGCCCACCAGTACTCCTTGGCGTCCTCACCGTGGTTGCCCTCGCCGTTGGTGAGCCCGAAGAGGCGCTCCTTGAGGAAGGGGTCCTTGCGGTTCCACAGGGCGACGCCGAGGTTGAGGAAGCCGAAGCGGTCGCAGACGGCGCCGAGACCGTCCTCCCCCCACCGGTAGGCGCGTGCGCGGGCCTGGTCGAAGGGGAAGGCCGTCCAGGCGTCGCCGCTGGCTGTGTAGTCCTCCCGGACCGTGCCCCACTGCCGGCCGGCGACGTAGGGGCCCCACAGGCGCCAGGGACCGTCGGCGCCGGGCGACTCGGCCATCCGTGCGTGCTCGGCGCTGCGGTGCCCGCCGTGCTGTGCTGCTGCTCGTCCGGTGTGCTCAGTACCGCTGTCTGGCGTCGGCTCGTGGGACTCAGTGGCCTCGGTCACCTCATCAGTCTCCCAACAGTCGCCCAGGAGTCGAGCTGGGCGGGGGCACAGGACGTGGATCCGTTGCAGCGCAGAGGATCTTCGTGCCCAACGGGAGGCGATTTGCCTTCCCGTCGCCTCCCCGTCTAATGTTCTTCATGTCGCCGGGAGCAACGGGGCGGACACCGAAAGCCACAAGCTGGAGGGTCTGGGTCGTAGCGAACGGGTGGCGCTGGATGCCTGATCGTGGGGCTGGGTTGAAGTGTGGCCTGGTTCTCGGTTAAGGTGGGAAAGTTGCCCCTCTTCGGGTGGCCCTCTTTGGTGGGGGTCGACTTCGGGTGGGTGCGTCCGGTTCTTGAGAACTCAACAGTGCGCTAGACAAATGTTGATGCCATAGCATTAACCCCCAATGACTCACCGGGCCTTGAGTGTCTGGTGGTCGGGGATTCCTTTGGGATTGACCTTCACCTCTTTCACGCCAGTGGGGGGTGGAGTTTCGAGTCCAAGGGTCGACTATGAAGTGAATTGATCTAGGTTGCTCGGCTGCTTCGGTGGTCGGTGATCGAGGTTTTTCGACGGAGAGTTTGATCCTGGCTCAGGACGAACG
>NZ_PVZF01000024.1 GCF_003002055.1 Kineococcus rhizosphaerae | reverse complement strand
TGCGCGCCCTCCCCCAGCCAGAGGCCGCCGCCGATGTACGCGCCCTCCCCCAGCAAGAGGCTGCCGTGAACGTGGGCGTCGACTCCCAGTTGGAGGGTTCCGGTGAGGTAGACCCGGGTGAGATCGACCCGTCCGACACGCTGCCCGGTGAGAAGGAAGTCGTCCAGGAGCTTGGCGCCCCGCAGGTTCACCTCGACCGGTGGAGCATCCTCATCCAGCAGCGCAAGGGTGGCAGTGATCAGGCGCTGGGCGGTACGGCGGACTTCTGCCTCGGCATCGCGCAGCTCCCGTTCCCGCTCATCGGCAGGCGTCCACCCGTCCGGCTGCGCCTGGAGTGCCGCGGTCTTCGACGCAGCGTTGGTTCCCCCATCGACCTCCTCACCGGCGTCCTGCCCCTGGGCTGCGTCGGTCGGAGCGCCGACCGAGGCGGCGGGGGCGTCGTGGTCGGGGTGGTGGAAGGGCTGGCGCAGGTAGGCGCACAGGATGTCGATGACGGTCGGCACCCGCTCGCGGTCTTCGCCGGCGAGGCGGGCCAGGCTGTGCATGGCCCCCAGCCGCACGGCCGCTGCGGTGTGGCCGAGCTGTTCGACGGCCTTGGTGAACCGCTCGTCGCGGGCGCCGGCGACGGCGCGCTGGTCGGTCAGGTCGTTGGAGCGGCGGGTCTCCTCCAGGGTGGCGCGGGTCAAGCTCGCCGTGTGATGGCTGACGACCACGCCGATGGCGGCGGCGGCCGCAGCCATCACCGCCCCGGACAGGACGCCGAGCGGGGAGCGGGCGGAGATCTCCGCGGTGACCCGGGCGTTCGGGTCGGCATCCGTCGGCTGGACGTTGTCGGGGACGAACAGGTCGGGCAGGTACACCCAGATCCCGACGATGACCGCGACCGCGACCACGATGATCCCGACGATGAGCCAGATCAGCCGCGGCGGCAGT
Source organism: Kineococcus rhizosphaerae (assembly GCF_003002055.1). Lineage (NCBI taxonomy): Bacteria > Bacillati > Actinomycetota > Actinomycetes > Kineosporiales > Kineosporiaceae > Kineococcus > Kineococcus rhizosphaerae. The sequence goes on along the minus strand of NZ_PVZF01000024.1, from coordinate 17,649 downwards.
CCCCCTGCGGTGACCGCCGCCGGGGTGCCGCTGGGCCGCTCAGGCTGGCTCGCACTGTGAGCCGCAGCTGCCGTCGGCTTCATGACCGACTTCTTAGCCGGCTTGCCGGCGGTGTCATCGGGAGCGGCCATGCCACGAGATCCTGCCGCTTGCTCCCCGGTCCGTCTCGCAAACAGTGAGGTTGAGGTACTACTGCACTGCGCACCGCGAGCCCGACGAAGTACGCGGTTCTTGTGTCAAAACGGCTCGCTGTCGGTGCCCGGCACCAAATCATCCGTGGCCCGCTTGTCCTTTATGTGTTGCGTCTGGGCCGAAAGGATGTTCGTCACCCGAGTGCAGACTCCCGGACGGCAAGGTCGGTCGCGGTGGGAGACGAAAGGGCTCGACCTCCAGGTACCGGCAGTCCCTCACGCATGCGCGCATGTAGACCCCACCAGAAAATCCCCAAAGGCTGGAGCCGCCGGCACCCACACCGCTGAGTGTCCGCTCAACGAGCACCCTGACGGCACCCGTGATCACGAAGTCTGGGGCTCTGCGAGGGTGACCCCGTGCACACCCCGTGCACTCGATCGTGAAGTTGATGACGCGGTGGAAGGGCCACAGTGACGAGCGGCGCACACAACAGTCTTCGGAATCAGGCGGAAGCATCGCCCTCCTCGTCGGCGCAGGAGGCGGTTCTTCGCTACCAACACGCTTGTGAGGCTTTGGACCGCGCCGAAGCGGTCCAAGCCGCCGCCGAGGCGTTGGCCTGGTACCGCCCAGGTCGGCGCACCACGCTGGATGAGGCAGCTCGATCCCTAGAGCGAGCACACCAGGAGCAGGAGCACACTCGCGGCGACTTCGGCCCGCACGGTGTGGGTGCCGAGCCGGGACGATGGGGAACGCTGAGCGGCGCGAAGGCCTTCTACCTCGAGGAGACCCTGCGGCAGGTCCTGCGCGCTGAGGGACAAAGGGCTCTGAGCGTCGATGTCGCCCAACTGCTGGAAGAGATGCCTGGGGTCCGGCTGAACGCACACCGCGGGGACCGCTCCGGAGAGGCTCAGGTGCGGCAAGCCGTGCGGGTCTTGGCTGGTGAGGTGAAAGACACTGGGCTGCGCCGCAGAGTGGTCGAGCACCTGCCGGTCGAGGACCGACCACGAGTTCACTCGGTGCGCGACCTGCATCGAGGCCACAGCCCCATCACGTTCTTCGTCAGCGACGACCTGCAGGAGACCCGGCGGTGGATCCCCGGCCTGAGGAAGTTCGATGAGTGCATCGAGCTCCACGACATCGTGGTGCACGACGGCTTGGGCGGCAGGGGGCTGGGGACAGCGGCGCTGCAGGAGCTGTGCCGCTACGCCGACGACACGAACATGCAGGTCGTCGCACGCCTGAACCCGGGGCCGGGGTACGACGACTACGACGACCGGGTCCAGCGCCTGGCCCGGTGGTACGCACGGCACGGCTTCGTAGTCGATTCCCTACCTGCTGAGCAGTGGCCGGCGGAGTCTGTGATGGTGCGTGAGCCTGCTTCAGCTCACTGACCGAACGGCTGCCGTCCTGAGCGAGGGACGGCAGCCGGTGTCAGGCGAGCTCACGGACGCGGCGATACCAGCGCTCCGGATGGGCTTGGGAACTACCCGAACAAGGTGTCGGGGTCCGAGGGGATCGTTGAGCCGCTCTGCGGCCTCTTCGCCGCCTTCCGCACCTGCTCATCGACAGGGAAGACGCCAGCCACCGTGAGGTCGGCCACCGTCACCAGCGGCCCGGCGAGGATGTCGGTGAGCACGGCTTGCTGCTGCGGATGAACCTGCTCCAGCAACGTGAGGACGTTCAGCAGGTCGATGAGGTCTTGCGTGTACTCAGGCAGCCAATGGTCGGGCTGGAGCAGGGACAGAGGGCTGTTGCGTCGACTGCCCATCTGCGGACGCTCTCGGTCGGCCTTCCGGTAGGAGAACCATTGCGTCAGGATGCGCTTCCCCCCGACGCTATAGTCCCACACTCCCGGCAGCACGTTGCTGACCCAACCTGCGCCGACCTTGAGGACTTGCCCGGACGGGTCGTACTTGAGGGTGTCCGGCATGTCGTCGCCATCAGCCGGCATGGGGTGTCCGCCCATGACCTTCGGTGCGTCGGTTGCAGGCGTCACCCGAGGCGCGCCGGCAGGGCGGCCGGCCTTGGGGTCCACGTAGCGGGTGCCGTAGCTGTGCAGCCACAGCACCTGGGCGCCGAGAGCCGCAGCGCGTTGGAAGGTCGCCGTGTCGGCGGCGATGGGAACCCGCAGGCCCGGCGCCGCGAGGTGCTTCTCGAACCGTTGTGAATAGTCCGGATGGGAGAGGACCCCGGCGAGGTAGGCCATCCAGACCATGGGGGTGACGGTCACGCCGATGCGATCGGACAACGTGCTCAGCAGCTTGGGCGGCACGTTGGGGATTGATCCGTTGTCGTCCAACCACAAGGGCCATGCACGACCGCCAAAGCTGCCTTGATAATGGTGAAGATCGGGAACCAGCGCGCTGAAGGTCGCCGCAGGTCCCTGCGGTGAGTGAAGGTCTAGAGCCGTCAGGAAGACCTGCTGAGGTCCGTGGATGCGCCACAGCATTGGGTTCGGGCGGTTCATGACTCGCTTGTCGGGGATGACCCACTGTCGGTCGAACGATCGATACCCGTACCTGACCGGTGGAGCCGATGCTCCTGTCTCAGACCCGATGGAAGTCACCGGAGCTGGGTATCCCGGAAGGTTGTCGGACAGCTCAGTGTCAACGCGTCGATCGGTGGGGTGCTCTTGCAGCAGCTCCGGCTTGCGGTCGGTGGGTGCTGCAACCAGCGCCTTCCATCGGCGTTCCAGGGTCTCCTTGTCCGGGGCGATCGGCCAGGTGCGACCCAGCATCGAGCCACTGCCGGAGTAAAGGAGAAGGTCCGCGAGAGACGGGTGCGCGGACCAGTCCTCGCCGGCCTGCGGCCAGAACGGTGCCGCCGCGGCGGTGGAGGCGAGCAACCAGTCCGTGTCGTGCAGGGAGAGGTTCTGAAGTTCCTGGAACTTCTGCTGCCGCGGCCCGGCCGCCAGCTGGCGATAGTGGACGGCAGCCGCTGTGCCGGGCGCCGTCGAGCCGTCCCGGACGGCCATGACGATGCAGACCGGCTGCATCACACCTTGGAAGATGCGGGTCGATACCGCTGGCTGGTGGCCTTCCGGTGAGCAGTCGATGACGTAGATCGAGTCGGCCCGGTCTCGTAGGTATGAGCGCATGCCGGCGAAGCCGGGGCCGCCGAGGAACCCGGCGACCGTGATGAAGCAGACGATGCCTTTGTCCTCGAGAGCGTGCTGGTCGAAGACCTTCTCGGTGGCCCAGCGCCAGAAGTACACGTACGGGTTGTAGAGGTGCTTGACGTGCGCGCCGACACCCAAGGCGGCGTCGGGCATGAAGCGGGTCAGAGGGGCGGGGCGGCCAGCGGCACCGCTTTCGACGAAGCCACCCTTGCCGCGGCTCTTGTCCTTGTAGGGCGGGTTCCCCAGGACGACCATGACGGGCTCATCGGCCTTGATCTTGTTCGCGGCCCGGCGAGACTGGGCGATCGGCTCGTACCAGGTGCCCAGTGTCGCTTCTTCAACGAGGGGGTCGGCGAGGGTGTTGGTGACGTACGTGCGCAGATGTTCTTGCGCGGCCTGTGGTACCGCCATCTCCGTCAGCTCGGCCAGCAGACGCAGCTGGGCCACCGCGAACGGACCGATCTGAAGCTCGAACCCCACGATCCGGTTCACGGTTGCCGCCAGAGCACCGGGGACGGCGCCGGCGCCTTGGTCAGCTTCGACACGCTCAGCGATCCGGCGAACGACTTCCAGCAGGTAGGTACCCGTGCCAAGAGCGGGGTCCAGCACCGTCACGGACGGGTCGGCCAAGCCGCCTGTCAGCCCGAAGTTGCTCGTGAGCGCTTCGTCCACCATGCCCGTCATGGACCGGACGACCTCGACGGGCGTGTAGTAGGAGCCGGTCGCCTTCCGCAGCTCGGGGTCGTAGACCGCCAGGAAGTCCTCGTAGAAAAACAGCCAAGCGTCAGCGTTGCCCTTTGAGAGCTTCGGCCAGTCCACCACCGACAGGGTCCGCGTCAAGGTGGCGACAGAGGTCGCCAGTGCGTCGTCGGCGAGCTGTCCGTCCGTGAGGATGCGCAGGGCGGTTCCCACCAGGGAGTGCTGCTGGGCGGCGAGCTTCGCGGCGGCGGCGCCGACGCCTTCGTCGAGGTCGATGTTGCGGACGCGGGCCATGAGGAGGCCGAACGTGACGGCTTGGGCGTAAGAGTCGGCGAACTCCTTGTCGCTGGCGTCGGGGAACAGGAGGTGACGCCAGTCCTTGGCTAGGCCGGTGAGGACGGGGTGGCTGACGGCGAGCTGCTCCGCGACCTCGTCGCGAAGTAGGCGGCAGAGACGGGCAGCGGTCTGAGCCAGTTGTGCCGGGCTGGACGGTGCGTATGGCTTCCAGGTGAGGAAGCTCGCCATGAGGCCGAGCAGCTCAGACGGCGCGGTGAGCTTGTTGCCGGCGACCTCGATGTCGCCCTTGAGCCGCTGGACCGAGCCCACTTGTTCGCCGCTGTTCCAAAGCGTGAACTCGTTGCCGTCGGTGTACATGAGGTTGGGCAGGGCCTGGAGCTTGGCCCACTGGTCGCGGTCGTGCTTGTCGGTGAAGTGCCGGGGGTCGGCGCCCTTCCCCGGGGCCTTGACCTCGATGAAGCCGACGAGCACACCGTCCCGCAGGACCGCGAAGTCCGGGCGCACCTGCAGCTGCTTCAAGGCCGACTCACCCACGAAGACCAGGGTGTCCGGGGCGCTGACCACACCCGACATCTCTCCCAGGGCCGTCAGGTACGCCTCCAGCGGGCCGCGAAGCTGGTCCTCGGGCTGGCCGGTGATGGCGGCCGCAGTCAGCTTGGCCTTAGCCGCGGCGCCGAAGGCCGCAGTCACCGTCTGAAGATCAGGCACATCCTGACCGTATCCAGTGATCGACGGAAGGGCCGTGCCACCGCGCCGTACACGGAAGGGGGGGTGAGACTGAGCATGACCGGGCGGCGGGTACATCGTGATCATGCCATGCCCCGGCCGTACCGCCGCACCGTGCCGCGGATGTGAGGCGCTAGGGAAAGATCACGGCATGGACACCGCAGAGCAGAAGCACCAGCAGGCCCTCCTCGCCGAGCGTCACGCCGAGGGCTGGAAGGCGTTCGTCACCAAACGCGCATACGAACGCCACGCCGTCGGCCTCACCCCAGAAGAGGAGCTCCCGATGACGGGCGTCAGGGCGTGGTCGGTCATCAACCGCGAACGGGACGAGGACAGCACCTGGATCGTCAAGGACTCCGCGGTGCACCTGTTCGGCGGCACTGGGTGGGCGATGACGGGAAACGCCGAGGAGGCCCGCCGTGTGGCCGCCGAGCTGCTGCGCGCCGCCGATCAGATCGACGAGGCCCTCGCCGAGGGGTAGGCCCGTCGGCAGTGCCCTCCCTGCCAGGTTGAGCCGGTGGGCGCGCACTCACCCCGGAGGTCTTCCCCCTCGCTGGGGTCAGCGGTGGCGACGCCCCCTGCCCCGCCGGGCGGTGCGTGCGTGCGCATGGGACCCGATGCGTGCGCACCGGCCAGACCCCCTAGTGACCCAGTGGAGCCGGTGGACGTGCACTCCCCCCGGAGGTCGCGTCTACGCCTACCGACCGTCAGGGGTGGATGCACGCATCAGTGCCGTGGGCTTGGACGCAAGTCATGTACGCCTCCAAGTCCTGCATGTACTTCTTGCTGTGTTCCCGACTTTCGAGCTCCTCCTGATGGGCCTGCTGCTGCGCTGCCCGATGGTCAGTGACCGTCTTGGCGAGGAAGACGACGCCGCAGGCCAGGACGACGAACATGGTGACGGTGGCGAGGACCTTCATACTGTCGGGATCGACAAGCTCCAGACCGGCCTGAACGAGATGTCCCTCGTCCAGCTCCCTCAGTTGTCGGGCTGCGGGCCGCGACGAGCATCACCTGTCCGGCGGGCCCGAACTCCGAGCTGTGCGATCTGTCCGTCGATGGCGTCCGTCCTGCCTCGCGTCACTCGACCAACCACGAGCGAGATCACAACTGCGGCCGCGAAGATAGCCAGGTAGAGGTAGAGCCCAAGCGCGTTGTCGGGGAACTCAGGCCGGGACACGGTCCACACTCCGAACGGGATGAGGAGCAAGCCACCTGGGAGCGGGAAAGTAGTAACGATGTTCCCCCACCAACGCAACCGCCGGCGGCGACGAAGCAGCTCCTCGTACCCCGGGGTCAAGCTGTTCAAACGACGCGACATCTGCATCTCGACGATCCGCCCCAGCTCGACGCGACCTGGCGTGCCCTCTGGCATGGACAGGTAGAGCTCCACGTCGTCCTTGGCCCTGCGCCTAGAGGACCGTCCCTCCAGCCAAGAAGTGAAGGCCGCGAACGTCGGGAGGATCGTGCCGGCCACGAAAGCCGTGATCGCTGCTCCCCAGCCCCATGCGTCCATGACGATCATCATGCCGCGGATGATCACGGACTTCCCTGACGGCGCCCATGCAGTCGATGCGGGTACGAGCTGCGTCAACGAACCAGGTGGTCACCCGCGGGTGATGCCGTGGGAGGGGTGCTTGAGTCCATCCCTTGATTGACGCCGGGCCCGGACCTCGTCCTGAGCGATAAAGGTCTGCGCCTTGCGCCGGCGCTTCGCTGCGGCCACGAAGTACGGGACCGACAGGGCCACGAACGGCACGCAGATGATCGGGTAGTAGCTCAGCAGGAAGATCGATCCCAGCAGGACCAGAAGACCGCCCTGCGCCATGTGCAGCCGGGCGTGTGCCCGCTCCCCGTCAGCTCCGCGGGAGTTGAGGAAGCGGTACATGAAGGCGTGCCACCGGTCGAGGGCCACCAAGGGCGCGAGGAGGATCTTCACCAGGACACCCATGAGCGCCCATCATGGCCTCTCTCCCCTCCCCTACCGAGCGGACACGCTGCGATCAGGTACGGGCGTTCCACCCCCCCCGGGCTGCGCCTGCGCAGTGTGCTGAGAGTGGTGGCTCCAGCACAGTCTCCGGCCGTGCGCGGGGTCGTCGGGGTCCAGGCCCTGCTCGACGAGCTCCCGGCGCGACAGTAGGAAGTGGTCGGCGATCTCGGACAGGCGGGTGCATCCTGCGGGCCAGGTGCAGATCGGGTCGCGTTGGAGGACGCCGGGGCGGAAGACGGTGCGGTGGCGGTGCCCGTACCCGCGGGAGGCGGCACTGCCCCGGGCGGTGTCGGTCTCCTTCCGGCGGGCTGGCTTGCAGGAGGCGCACGGCCCGACCGGGGTGCGCTCGAAGCATCCCGGGGTCGGGCACAGCGACAGGGGCTTGGAGGGCACGTCAGCCCCCGACCGCGGCGAGGTGCTCCTCGGCGACGCAGGTGTCCACCCCGCACGTCGTGATGATCTTCGTGCGAATCGAGGGGGCGCCGTGGAGCATCGCCCACGCCAGGCGCCGCGGGGAGTAGATGCGCCCGGCCCACTCGAAGGACGGCGTGCCCCCGATGGCCTCCCCTGTCCAGACGAGGTGCTCCTGGTTGACGCTCCAGCGCAGCTGCGCGGCGAGAGCGTTGACGGCGGCCGGGGTGAACCGGGCGGGCCGCGACGAGGTTGGTCATCGCCTGGTGCTCGGGCAGGCAGCAGCCGAGGCCGGCGCAGGTGACGCGCACGACGTCCTGCTCGGGCAGGGGGCCGTGCTTCATCGCCCACAGCAGGCGGCGCACCGACAGGCGGCGTCCCTCCCAGCCGACGGCCGGGGTGCCGTTGTCGGTGGTGCCGGTCCAAGTGAGGTGACCGTCCTCCTCGACGCGGAGCTAGGCGCCCATCTTGGCGACGAGCTGCGCCGACGGGTGCGCGTAGTCGATGGGGGCGGGCAGGGACGCGGTGGTCTTCGTGGGGGCCATGCGCGCACCGTGCCGAGGGGTGCGCGTTTGCGTCTCGCCTGACGTGCATCGGGTGCGTGCACGCTGCGTGCGCGGAGGGCGTACGCGTTAGATGCCATGCGCGCAGCACCATCATGCGCGTCGGACCAAACATGCAGGTCAGGACCGCGATACGGGCACATCCTGCGCGTTGGCTCTGCGTGCACGCTAGACGTACGTGTCTGTTAAATAAGCCTATCGTGCGTGCATAACATGCCATCAAAATATGCGTGCACGTTTTTCCATTAAGACGTGCACGCACGATCGGCGTGCCTCCCACGGTGCGCGCACGACTCCTGCCACGGTGCGCGCATGACGCCGAAGATCGTGACCGTAGCCTCCAGCAAGGGCGGCGTCGGGAAGACGACCCTGGCCTACGAGGTGGCCGTCGCCCTCGACGCGCCCCTGGTCGACCTGGACTGGGACGAGGGGGGCGCGACCCGGAAGTGGGGCTACCGCCACCGCGACCGGGTCAAGGCCCCGCTGCTGGAGGCCCTGGACTCCGGGCGCACCCCGAAGCCGCTGGCGGGTCGGGCCCGCAAGCCGGACCTCGTGCCGGGACACCCGCACTTCGAGCAGGCCCAGCCGGACCCCGAGACGATGGCCGGGCTGCTGGAGAAGTGGGCCGCGGACTGGGGCCGGCCGTTCATCGTCGTCGACACCCACCCCGGGGCCGCGCACGGCGGGCACGGGGCGATGCTCGCCGCGCACGTCGTGGTCGTCCCGGTCATCCTCGCCACCCACGAACTGAACGCCCTGGAGGGGATGCTCGTCGAGTCCGGCGACTACCCGCTGCTGCTGACCCCGAATCGGGTGCCTCGTCGGCGTCTGCCTGCGGAGGTGGACCGCCTGCGTGACCTGGTGGACAAGTACGGGCCTGCGGTCGCCCCGCTGGTCCCGGAGGTGCGTGAGCTGCCGTACCGCAAGACCCAGCAGGCCGTGGTGGGGCAAGACCCCGTCCCCGCGGCCTACCGACCCTTCGCCGACGCGGTGCACGCCGTGGCGGCCGCCGTGAGGAGCTACGTCGATGAGTGAGTCCCCGAACCCGCTGGCCGCGCTGGAGGCGACCTCCGGGCGGCGCAGCCCCTTGCCGCGTCATCCGCGCAAGGAGGTGACCTACCCGAAGGTCGAGCCCGTCGAGCAGGCCGCCGGCCAGGCCGAGGACCAGGGCGTCGAGCAGGCCGCCGAGCCGACCCCCGCACCGCCCACCCGAGCCCGCCGCCAGGAGCGCACTGTGCCCCAACCCGTCGTCCGCGACACCCTCAAGGCCACCCAGCTCTACCTGGACGCCGACGCCGCGGACTTCCTGTTCGACTGCACGTCGGCGGGGATGCTCATGCGGACGCGGGCGGTGACCCAGTCGGCCGTCATGCGGTACGCGCTGGAGTACCTCTCCGCGCACCGAACCCCGCAGCAGGTGGCGGAGACGATCGTAAGCGGCGAGACCCGGGCGGCTCGACCCGCCGGACGCCCTCGAGCCTGATGAGCAACCCCGACCTCACCCCAGTTCGCCGCGTCGCAGCCCTCGATGACGCCTTGGCCGCGGTCCGCGCCGTCGCCGGGGACGAGACCGCCGCTCGTTGGCGCGTACCTGCGCGAGCACAGCCTGACCGCCTTGCAGAGGGGCGCCGACCAGGACTGGCGTGACCCGGACGGCTACGCCGAGGAGCGCAAGGCGATGCGGGGCCCGTGGCGCGTCCACGTCGACGAGCGCGACGGCCAGGTCGTCGGCGAGGTGCTCGACCTGCCGGGCCTCACCGCGACCGCCGTGTCCCGCAAGGCGCTGGAGTGCACGTTGCGCGACGAGCTGGCCCTGCACTTCGGCGTCCGCTACACCGGCTCCTGGGAGGCCCCGGACTTCATCTGGGACTGACCTCAGCCCGTGAACACCGAAGGCCCCAACGCAGACCGCGATTGGGGCCTTCGTCATGGCGGAGGACTCGTGTGCCGGATCCCACCGACGCAAGTCTCCCGTCGCCGGGAGCGAACATGAGCAGGCAGACCACACACCAGGGGCGGCCCTACCGTCCACCCCGCCGCCGGCACCCCTACGATCCGCGATCGTGATCGACGACAACTACACGGCCAACCTCCACGACTTCGAACGGGAAGCTCGGGCTGCCCGCCAACGCATCGACGACCTCCAGGATGAGCTGGAAGCCGCCCGCGTCGACCTGGGCGACAAGGTTCGCGCCTACTACTCCGCGGCCATCGGGCAGATCAGCGGCAAGGAGCAGGCCGAGCGAGTGGGGATCGGCGAGTCCACGCACCGGGCGATGATCCGTCCCATCGCGCTCGAGCGGCGCGCAGCACGCCGCGCCGCCCGAAGCTAGGGCAGCGGCGCCGCATCCGCCGTGACGATGACGATGGTCGCCGTGTCCGCGGCGGGCACCTCATCGCACGTCAGGAAGTCCCGGACCATCGCCTCGGCTGCACCGAGGTCCAGGTCCAGTCTCACCCCGACACCCTCGACCTGCGTGACACCGACCTCGACGCCATGCCCGTCCTCGATGTGCAGCTCCCAGTACGCCCGCCACTTGCTCGCTCGGACCCGGTACGTGCTCGTCATGGCCGCAGTGGACCACGAACACGGCGAAGGCCCCACCGGTGTCGGTGAAGGCCTTCGCCGGCATCCGTCACAGCGACGCGAAGCGGCGGTACGCCGTGGCGGCGGACTGCCAGACCTGAATCTTCGTGCCGTTGCGGGTGGCGCGGGACGACGGCTGCATCCCGACAACCTGGGGCTGGTGTTTCTTCACGGCCGCATTCGCGGCAGCCCCAATGATCTGCGGCTTACCGGAAGGCGGGTAGCCGACGTACTCCAGCACGTCGTCGGTGGTGAAGCGGTCCCCGCGGGCGATCAGCTCCTTGAAGCGGGCGAGGAAGTCGACCTTCCAGGCCCCGTCCGTGGAGGCGCGGTGCACGGCGGCGATGGCGGCCTCCTTGCGGACCATGCCCACGGCGACGGCCATGTGCTTCTCCTCGGCGTTGCGGACGCGCCGGCGGATGGCGGTCTCGGTCTGCTGACGCTCCAGGGCCTCGCGGGCGTAGGCGGCGTCGCGCTCCTCGATGCGGCGTTCACGCTCGCGCAGGTCGGCCTCGCGAGCCTCAGCGACGGCGGCCATGTCGCCGGCGGCGGCAGCGGTCTCGGTGGCCTCGGCAGCCAGGCGGGCGCAGCGGGCCTGGAGGGCGGCGAGCTTGTCGGCGTTCATCTTCGTGTCCATCTCTGGCCCTGGTCAGTGGGCCTGGTCTGCGAACGGTCACCGGCCGGAGAGCCGATGTGCGCGGACCATGACGAACCGGAGGTGCTTGCGCCGCGCCCTGACAGCAAGAAGCCCTCTTGATGCTGTACGCCCCTGAGAGGCATCGGTGGGGACCGGGGAGCGGGTGTGGGGGACCGGGGAGCAACCCCAACGGCCTCGAGAGCGGCGCGCAGGGCTGCTGGTGACCATCGGTGCCGACGACGGACATGACGGTGTTGGTGAGACTCCAGGGAGACGTGCGACAGGTGAAACGGACGACACCAGTGACGACCCACTGCTCAGGAAGACCAATGACACGGAGCACCGGCGAGTCGAATGACACCGGTGAAACTTCTGGGACACTCGGGGTCACAAGTAGAGGGCGTGTGGGGGAGTGTCCCAAGTTTTTCACCCCGCCCTCTCTCCGGTACCTCTCGCGGCCGCTTACGCACGCACCCCCGGATGCCTGGTCCCAAGGGCTGATCGACCACTTCTGCGAAGCAGTGGCGCAGGCGTTGACACTGTCATGGGCGAGGGTGCAGGGTATCTCCATGATCGCCACCGAGACCGACCCGGCCGCTACCGTGGCCGCTGACTTCACCGCCGTCGGCCGCGGCTCCAGCATCGAGTGGTGCGCCGAGGCCCTGCGCCTCACCGGCGGCGGCGACGCGGGCAACTTCGCCCTCTGGCTCGACTACCAGTTCCGCCTGGCCGACACCGACGTGCTCGTCATGGGCAAGGCGGAGATGGCCCAGCACGTCGGGTACTCCCGCCCCACCGTCATGCGCCTCATGGCCGCCCTCGTCGACCTCGGCCTCATCGTCGGGCTCGGCAAGCAGGACAAGACGCCGAGCTGGACGAGGTGCTTCCCTGCGCCTTGCTCGGCCGGATAGGCCCCCAGAAACGCCGAAGGGGCGACGCGCCAACGTCACCCCTCGGCATTGCAAGTGGTCCGGCTACCAACCGGGCCTTGACTCCCTGCGACGGAAGATTGGAACCATCATGACTTCCTGGACGCCCAACGTCCAGTCCGGCCACGGCGGCCGTGACGGCTTCTGCGACCACTACGGCTGCACCCAGCGGGCCTGCTTCGGGATGCTGTCCTGCGGCGACCACGCCGACGACCCGATGACCGCCGGCGCCCCGCTCCCGGCCAAGTACCAGGACGAGGTCCGCGACGGCTTCGAGCACCGCACGGACATCGAGAGCCGGTCCGAGGCGCGCTTCTCCGTCGTCATGTCCATGCGGAACAAGAGCTGGTCCCGCGTCCGCATCGAGCGCGTCCTCCTCGACCGCAACAACGGCATCTCCGCCGCCTACTGGAACGAGTCGGGCAACCGCGGCGGCGGCGGGCGCACGGTGCGTCAGGCCCAGTCCCGGGTCGAGCGGGACATCCGTCGCGCCGACGAGAAGATCGCGGACTCCCCGGCCATCCGTAGCCGCCAGGAGGCCGTCCAGCACCTCGGCATGGTCCGGGCCGCTGCCGACGCCGCCGACTGGTCCGGGCGCTCCGGCGGCTCCCAGCGCACCGTCCTGGCCGCCTTCCTGGCCGTCGCCAGCCGCACGAACAAGGTCATGGTCGGCATGTCGCTGCGCCAGCTGTCCGAGGAGGCCAACGTCGGCCGCGGCACCGCCGAGCGGGCCGTCAAGGCGCTGCAGGCCGCCGGGTGGCTGACGGTCATGTCCGGCGGCGAGGAGGGCTTGAGCGCGGTCTACAGCCTGCACGTCCCCGCCACCCTCACGGTCCGCGAGACCGTCGAGGTGGAGAATCTGAGTGTCCCGGAAGTTTCTGCGGTGATGCTGCACGAGGCGTTCACCTGGCGGGGCCTGTCCGCCACGGCCGCGCAGGTCTGGGTCGTCCTCTCTGACGTGGAGGGCCAGACGCAGAAGGCCGTTGCCGCCGCCTCCGGGAAGTCCCTGCCGACCGTGCGCAAGCACCTGCGAGCCCTGAAGCAGTACGGCTTGGTCGCCCAGAACGCCGAGGGCGGGTGGCTGCGCCTCGACGCCGACCTCGATGCCGTCGCGGTCAACCTGGACACCCACAACAGCCGCCAGGAGCGCAGGAACCGGAACGCGATCGAGCGCGACCTGTACGTGCGGGCCCAGGCCGACATCCGCGCCCGCCGCGAGGCTGAACGAATCGCCGCCAAGGCCGAGCGGGACCGCTGGGTCCCCATGGAGGACGGCACCTTCCTCAACCGTGAAACCGGCGAGGTGCGCGACGGCCTGACCGCCGAGCAGGTCAAGGCCATGCGCGAGCCCCAGGACGACGAGGACGACGCCCCGGCCGTGGTGATCGACCTAACCGTGGCTGACCTCGGCACCGCCGACGAGGCCGAGCCGTTCGACCCGGAGATGGCCGAGTGCATGACCGAGTGGGCCGCGATGATGAGCGACGTGTACGAGTTCGGGGGGGCGCTGTGATGACGGAGTACGGGGACCAGCGGACGCTGTGCATCGCCACGGTCAAGGCGACCGGGATGCCGTGCATGAAGAAGCCGCAGGAGGGGCAGCCGCTCTGCGGGGACCACGTCAGGACCTCCTCGGACACGCTCTGCGCGGCGAAGAAGAAGGACGGCCACCGGTGCCTGTCGTACGCGGAGTGGGGCTCCAGCGTGTGCCGCTGGCACGACCCGATGTGGGCGCGGTGCGGTGCGCCGGTGGCAGACGGACAGCGTCCGTGCCGGTCCGCGGCGGAACGAAAGACGGGCCGCTGCGAGAAGCACACCACCCGGCCTCAGTGGACGCCGGAGTACGCGCAGCAGGCCGCCGAGCGCACCACGCAGGGGCTCGGGGGGACGGCCGCGGACGCCGTAGCCGAGGCTCGACGGAGAGGATGACGATCATGACCGAGCACCAGGGCGTCGAACACCACGACCTCGACACCATCGAGGACCTCAAGGCCGTCGTCGAGCGCGTCGCTGCCGGCACCTCACCGGCCGTCCTGCACCGCGGTGTGGAGCCTGTCGCGATCGTCGTCACCCCGGCCTGGTACGAGGCCGCCGAGAAGGCGATGGAGAAGCGCCAGGTCGATCGGGACCGCCCCTCCCGCGCCGTCCGCATGGCCGGAGTCGTCGTCCCCACCGCGGGGACCGTCGTGCACCTGACTCCTGAGCAGGTGAAGGAGGCACGCACGGAACGCGGTGGCTTCACGGAGCGCCAGCTCGCAGAGTGGGGAGTGCGCTGGCCTGCCCCGAACGGGTGGAGCAAGGTCATCACCAGCCCTACCGGACGGCCGGCGGATGCGATCGAACCGTGGGAGGACCAGGAGTCGTGAGCGAAGACCGGAAGCCATTGACCCCTGCGCAGGCATGGGCCAGCTACAAGGCCGACGAGGCCGAGCGGGAGCTGGAGAAGTACGGCCCGGACCTCGGTGAGACCCACGCCCAGGCCCTCGCCCGCGTCGCACAAATGCGCCAGGACGCGGAGCAGGACCCCGCAGCCGAGATGTTCCCGCACGCCGACGTGGAGCACGTCGACCTCCCGGCCGTGACCGCCGGCATCGGCAAGGATCCGCTCGTCGTCACCGCCGATGGGCAGGAGGTCGCGGTCATCGTGTCCCTGGACTTCTTCAACCGCGCCTACGCCGCGCTGGAGCTGCTGGAGGAGGAGGTCGCCGCGTCGCGGCCGCGCTCGGGTAGGACGTACACGCAGGAGGAGGTGCAGGCCCACCTCGCGGAGGTTCTCGACACCGTGGCGGAGCGCAACGGGGAAGCCCTGGACCGCCTGCGTGACCTCTGAGTGCCCCATGAACCCCAAAGGCCCTGCACCGACACTCGGTGCAGGGCCTTCGTCGTCTCAGGAGATGGTCTTCTTCTCGATGCGCAGTGTGCCGGTCGGTGTGGAGGCCCCGCCCAGGCGCAGCGCCCGGCGGGCCTTGATGCGGTCCTGAGCGCGTTGGGTCATCTCGTCGATGGCCTCGCGCACGTTGGGGTCCCGCACGCCCTTGATGCGCACCGTGGGCGCGGCGCTGACGCGGATGCTCCCGCCGCGGTCCTTGTCGCGGTTGCTCACTTCTCGTCCTCCTCGTCCTCATCGGTCTCCGGTACAGGGTCGCCCTCTTTCAGGCGGTACGCCAAGGTGATGAAGAAGGCGTCTTGGAGGTCCCCGCCGGTCATCGACGACTCCAGGGCCTCCAGGGCCAGCTGGCGGCCCTCGTCGTCCAGGTCCCCGGCCTTCTTCTCGATCATGTTGTACCGCTCCCACCAGCGGTCCTCGGCGCGGTTGGCGAGTTCCTGGTCCCGCTTGCGGCGGTCCTGGCGGCGCCCGGCCAGGATCGTGCGGTTGGCGGACCGGTAGGCCAGGCCCGCGGCCAGCAGCGCGACGAAGGCGGCCGGGCCGGGGGAGATGACGTACTTGCCCAGGCGCGGGGCGGCCTCGGTCCAGGCGTGCTGGAGGCTGGCGGAGGTCACGAGGTCGTAGTCGGGGGTCGCCAGCTCCACGGCCCCGAAGGTCAGGGCGCCGCCCAGCACGAGACCGGTAACACCCACGGCCCACCAGGGCGCCCGGCGCCGCGGGGACTTCTCCTTCTCCTTCTCCTTCTCCTGGTCGCCGTCGTCGAGGCGGTCGAGGTCGCTCACAGACCCACCTTCGCGGCCGGGTTGTCCTCCCACGTCCGCGCCTCGCGCACGTACTGCGTCAAGGAGTTCGGGTTGGTGTGCCCGGTCTGGCGCATGATCGAGCGGTCCGGCAGCCCGGCGAAGGCGGCCGCGGTGACGAACCCGGCGCGCATGGAGTGCCCCGACACCGTGCGCGGGTCCATGCCGACCGCGGCAGCCCGCGTCTTCACGACCTGCGCGATGGCGGCCGCGGGGATGCGCGAGGGCAGGATGTGCGAGCCGCCGCGGCGCATCGACAGGAACGCCGGGCCGTCGGCATCGAGCTGTGCGGCCTCGCGCCAGGCCAGCCACGAGCGGACCGGGCAGGTGGCACGGTGCGAGCCGTACGGCAGGCCCACGACGCGGCCCTCGCCGGTCTGGTCGGTCTTGGATCGGCGCAGGGTGACGAGCAGACCGTCGGCCTGGAGCTCGATGTCGGCCACGTTCAGCGCGGCCAGCTCCGAGCGGCGGAACGCGCCCGCAAAGCCCATGACCAGCAGTGCCCGGTCCCGCTTGTCCTTCGCGCTCTCCCCAAGGGGGGCGACGATCGCGGCCAGCTTGTCGGTGATGAGTGCCTCGACGCGGCGGGTGGGCTGGGTGGGGCGGTGGATGCGGGACAGCCCCTTCCACGCCTGGCGGACGATCAGGGCACGGGTGGGGGTCTCCAGGCCGGAGAGCTGGTGCATGGCGCTGATCGCGGTGAGGCGCCGGCGGAGCGTCGACAACTTGAGGGTGTCGGCTTGGTCGACGAGGTAGGCCCGGACGGTCTCGGGGGTCGCGGGGCGGGCGGAGATGCCGTGCTCGGTGCACCAGGTAGTGAAGGCATGGAAGTCGGACAGGTAGGCCCGCCAGGTCGGCTCCGAGAACTGCGCCCGGTCGACGGGGTCGAGCTGCTCCAGGTAGGCGGCGACCACGACCCGATCGAGCGTCGCTGGGGGAACGACGGGCAGGACGCGCAGGGCGGTGGAGTCCGTTTCGTCGAGGACAGCGTCCAGGGCCTCGACGGTGGCCGCAGAGAGGACAAGATCGGCGCCGGTCACCAGTCCGATACTAGCAAGCGAGAATTCAACAGTATCGGCGGCTAACCCGAGTCCTGGCCGCCCGGCTCCGTCGCGTCGGATGCCTCGGTCAGAGCCACCGGATCGTCCACCGATGCTGGCTCTCCTGCCTCGGCATCACCGCTCATCACCACCCACGGCGGCTCGGTGCGGCCACCGATCGACGCTCCCGGTCCCACCGTGATGGCCTCGTCCATCTCGGCCGCGGTCCTTTTCCCGCCAATGTACGCGCCCTCCCTCAGACGAAGGCCGTCCATGTGCGCGCCCTCCCCCAGCAGGAGGTAGCCGTCGATGTGCGCGCCCTCCCCCAGCAGGAGGCCGCCGTCGATGTACGCGCTCTCCTCCAGACGGAGGCCGTCGATGTACGCGCCCTCCCCCAGC
Source organism: Kineococcus rhizosphaerae (assembly GCF_003002055.1). Classification (NCBI taxonomy): domain Bacteria; kingdom Bacillati; phylum Actinomycetota; class Actinomycetes; order Kineosporiales; family Kineosporiaceae; genus Kineococcus; species Kineococcus rhizosphaerae. Next base: position 434 of record NZ_PVZF01000024.1, on the reverse strand, counting down.
AGGAGGCCGGCGTCGATGTGCGCGCCCTTCGCCAGCAGAAGGTAGCCGTCGATGTGCGCGCCATCCCTCAGCCAGAGGCCAGTGATGTGGGCACTCTCCCCCAGATGGAGGCCGCCGTCGATGTACGCGCCCTCCCCCGGCAGGAGGTAGCCGTCGATGTGCGCGCCATCCCTCAGCCAGAGGCCGCCAGTGATGTGGGCGCTCTTCCCTAGCAGGAGGCTGTGGTCGATGTGCGCGCCCTCCCCCAGCCAGAGGCCGCGGTCGATGTGTGCGCCCTCCGTCAGCGAGAGGTCGCCGTTGATGTGCGCGCCCTCCCCCAGATGGAGACTGCGGTCGATATGCGCGCCCTCCCCCAGCCAGAGGCCGCCGCCGATGTACGCGCCCTCCCCCAGCAAGAGGCTGCCGTGAACGTGGGCGTCGACTCCCAGTTGGAG
>NZ_PVZF01000023.1 GCF_003002055.1 Kineococcus rhizosphaerae | reverse complement strand
GTGACGGGGTGCGCGAGATCGCCCGTCAGCTAGGCCGCAGCCCTTCGACGATCTCGCGGGAGTTGCGGCGCAACGCCTCCACGCGCAGCTCTGAGGTCCCCTACCGGGCGACGGTTGCGCAGTGGCATGCCGAACGGCGGGCGCGCCGACCCAAGGTCGCCAAGCTGGCCCGCCACGAGGTGTTGCGTCGCTACGTTCACGACCGGCTGTCGGGGCAGGTGATCGGGCCCGACGGGCGCGGCCTGGGCCCGGCCGGGTCGCGGTGGAAGGGCCGGAACAAGCCGCATCGCGGTGACCGTGCCTGGGTGCTGGCCTGGAGCCCGGAGCAGATCGCCCGCCGTCTGCCGTTTGACTTTCCCGACGACGCCTCGATGAGGATCAGCCATGAGGCCATCTACCAGGGCCTTTACGTCCAAGACCGGGGAGGGCTGGACCGGCAGCTGGTGACCTGCCTGCGTCGAGGACGAGCCCTGCGGGTTCCCCGGGCGCGGACACGGTCCGTTGCGTGGGGTCACGTCACCCACGATGCCTTGCTGAAGCACCGGCCGGCTGAGGCCGTTGATCGGCTGGTGCCTGGGCACTGGGAAGGAGACCTGCTCATCGGGCTGCAACGTTCGGCGATCGGCACTGTCGTCGAGCGCAGCACTCGGTTCACGATGCTGGTGCACCTGCCTCGCGAGGCTGGCTACGGCGTGGTTCCGCGGACGAAGAACGGGCCGGCGTTGGCCGGGTACGGGGCGGTGACGATGAAGAACGCCCTGGTCAAGACGGTGGGTGCTCTGCCGGCGGAGATGCGGCGCTCATTGACCTGGGACCGCGGCAAGGAACTGTCGGCTCATGCCGCGTTCACGGCCGAGACCGGGACGCCAGTGTTCTTCGCTGATCCTCGATCCCCGTGGCAGCGGGGCACGAACGAGAACACCAACGGATTGCTGCGGCAGTACTTCCCCAAGGGCACGGACCTGGCACGGTGGAGCGCCGAAGAGGTGCAGGCCGTCGCTGATGTCTTGAACAATCGACCCCGAAAAGTGCTCGGCTGGAGGACACCTGCGGAGGTGTTCGAGGAGCAGCTACAGTTCTTGAATCAGGCCGGTGTTGCGACGACCGGTTGAGTCCGTCCAGCACCCCCGTCACCGGGTGCAACCGCGTCCACCGCCACCCTGGTAATGACGGTGATCACAGCAGCGGCCCCTCGGCCGCCCACCCCCAGGGCATGACCTCCCTTATCTCATCGGGCAGTGGAATCCATCAGAGTGTTGTACGAGCAGGCCGGTGATGGGCGCGCCTTCCTCTTGGAGAATGGCCACCGCGTGATGCTTCGAACCGAGTTCCCGCTCAAGACCGACGGGAGATCACACGAAGATCGCCAACCCCATGATGGCCCCTGCCCGCTCCGTCGACGAGCAGCTCGTCCAAGCCAGCCCAGATCTGCTGCGCGAGATCACGTCCACGTTCACCAACACCCTCATGTCCGCTGACGCTGACGCCGTTTACAGAGCCACTTACGGCACGTTACGCTGGACCCGGGGCCCTCGCGCAACGGATCCCGCCATTATGACACCCGCCAGACTTCGACACCCGCGTCGGCACCATCGACACCGCCACCACGAAGCTTCCGTTCACTTGGGGGATGTGTTAATGCAGATTTCCCCGTTCCTGATGAGGGATAAAAAATGAGCGCCTGGTAGACCGCCGGGCACCGAGGTGACGCTGTAACAGGTTGGCGACCAGAAGACCGAGAACATCCTCATCGGCGGCGGGTTGGCATAACGTCAGTTCCGCCGACGGGTTCAGGTTTGAAGCGAACCAGAGCCACACCGTCTCCTCTCGCCAGCTACGAGTGTTAGCCAAAGCCGATATCCGTCACCAGCAACTTCATCAACGGTGGGCGCAACTCACAGTGTGAAGGATCTCTGATAGAGAACTTCCTCACGCGCCTGGCCTTCTGGCCGTCGGCGGCCGCGCACCTGTGCTCTCCCTTTGTCGAGTCCGCGGACGTATTGCGCTGCCGCGGTCTCGACCGCGGACTCGTCGGGAGCAGAGACACTCGTGAGGTCGGGACGTCAATACACCGCCGGGAGGCCGAAGAAGCGCCGCATGAAGTCGACGGCGTGGCTCAGATGCCTCCGAGAAACGAGCGACTCCTGGGCGACCCAGTAACCGTGAAACGCGCCAGGGTACACGTGGAGTTCTACAGGAACACCCGCAGCCAGCAGACGTCGGGCGTACTCGACGCCTTCTTCCAGGAAGAGGTCCAGGGTCCCCACGTCGATGTACGTGGCCGGTAGACCGGCGACGTCCTCAGCCCGTGCCGCGGCCAGGTACGCCGGGATCCCCGGCGCTCCGGGAGTAGTGTCTGGCCCCAGCAACGATTGCCACCCAAAACGGTTGGCCTCGGGCGTCCACACGAACTTGCCGGTGTGCGGGTTGGGGACAGCGCGGGTGACGGTGCGGTCGTCCAGCATAGGTTCATCAAGGTACTGGAAGCGAAGTTCGTGCTCTCCCCGGTCGCGGACCATCAGGGCGAGGGCGGCGGCGAGGCCACCACCGGCACTCTCGCCCCCGACGGCCAACCGGTCGGAGTCCGCGTTGAGGCGTCCGGCGTTCTCGGCCGCCCATCGGAGGGTCGCGTAGCAATCTTCGACGGCGCTCGTCCCGGTTGCCTCTGGCGCGAGGCGGTAGCCGACGGAGACGACCAGACACTCGACGGCGGAGGCCCAGTGGTCGACGAGCGGCTGATCGGTGGACGGCGCGCCGAGGACATAGCCACCGCCGTGGGCCCAGACCAGGACCGGCAACGGGGCCTCGCCCGGCGCAGCGGCCGGTCTGGTGATGCGCACCGGGACGACCCGGTCGTGCAAGATCACCTCCTCCGCCCAGCTCCGCACGGCGTCCGCGGGGGAGAAGCGCACCGGTAGTGGCGCCTCCTCTGCGGCGCGCACCGGTCCGAGGTCAGCGTCGGTAAAGGTATATGCGGTCAGCTGTGCCAGCAGTTCCTGCAATTCCGGGTCCACCGCAGCCAAGTCGGGTGAACAATCAATGCTCGCCATGGGATCCTCCGGTTGCCGCCACGAAAGGGGCCGCCGGGTTGCGGTAGTAGCCCGCGGTGGACCCGCCGTCGATCGCGTAGGCGTGTCCGTTGGTGTAGCGCGACTCCACGAGGTGACGGACCACGGCGGCGACATCCTCCGCCTCGGCGAAACGCCCCAGAGGGATGAGCTCACGGTAGAATTCTTCGGTCCCCTCGGGGGCGTCTGCGAAGATGCCACGGGCCATCGGCGTCTCCACAAACCCGGGGCAGACCACGTTGCTCCGCACGCCGTCGCGACCGAAGTCGAGGGCCATACCGCGAACAAGTCCCAGGACTGCGTGCTTGGAAGCGGTATAGGCGGCCATGTCCATCGCCCCCGTGGTTCCGGCGTCGGAAGCGATCGCCGTGAACGAGCCCCTCGTCGCGCGAAGGTGCGGAACGGTCACGCGGGCGGTGAGGAACACCCCGGTGAGGTTCACGGCCAGTGTGCGGTGCCAGTCGCCCAGCGTCGTGGTCTCGACGGTACCGCCGCTGGCAATGCCGGCGCAGGCCGCCACGGCGTCGAGCCGGCCAAAGGTCTGCAGGACGCGGCGCACCGCGTCCTGCAGCGACTCTTCCTCCGTCACGTCCACCGCGTACGCCTCAGCGTGGCCTACTCCCCCGGCGGCAGCGACGACGGCCGCCGCCGCTGCTGCGTCGCGGTCGACGACGGCGATGCGGTGGGTCCGTACCAGGTCGAGCGACACGGCGCGCCCGATGCCGCTGCCAGCACCCGTCACCAGGGCTACGGGTCGATCAGCGAAGTTCTCAGCGGCAGTAGCTGACACAGCGGTTCCTCCTGAGGGAGTGCGTCACGAACGGAGAGGGCCCGCACCAGATAGGTCCGGGGATGAGAGTGCTCAGGAAGTGGCGACCAGGAAGTTTGGGTCGGTCATCTGGCCGCCCACTTCAATGTAGCCCATAAAATTGTCCCCGGAGCTCCACCCGAGGAGTCGCTGCACGTCCTGGGGCAGAGCCGAGACGACCTCGGGTGACAAAGACAGATACTGGTTCTCTTCCTGGCGAAGATTCGACAGGTCGAACGACATCGTCACCCCGGTGCGGTCTCCAGTGGAGACATTGTTGCCGCCGCCGTGGTAGGTCGACCCAATCCAAAGCAACGCCGAACCCGCGGCCATGGCCGCCGGGACCGTCTCCTCATTTAGGGGCATCCGCTCATCATCCCAGCGGTGACTACCGGGGATGACGCGGGTGGCGCCGTTCTCCTGGGTGAAGTCGTTGACCGCGACCATGATCTGCAGCCGTCCCTCGCGACCGTAATCGGGGTGGCGCCAGAGAAAGGAGGTGTCGTCACGGTGCAGCGGCTGGGTCCCCTGACCGGGACAGATCCGGATGGCCTGGGTCATGCCGATCTGGATGCCAGGTGTGACCGTCGTCCGTTCCTGACCAAACCAGACGTCGACCGGCTTCTGCAGGATCGCGCGGGCTGCACCGAGATAGAGCGGGTGGCGGGCAATGTCTACCATCATGGTGGACCGGGCAAACAAGCGACCCGCTCGACGGGTTCGGGTACCCGCGAAGGCGGCGTCTTCGCCCGGACGGATCTCGTCCAGGGCGGCATTGACCTCTTTGCGTAGGCGGACGAGCCCGTCCGCGTGCAGGAAGCCTGCCACGATCACGCCGCCGTCGCGTTCGATGATGTCGACAACTTGGCGGACGTCGGTGTCTGCTGGCAACGTCGTCAAAGCACTCACGGTGTTACTCCTTGGTCCGCGGGATTGGGCTTGGGGGCGGTTGTTGTTCGGGGCAATCGATGGGTCATGAGAAGACGCTCTTGCTGGTAAGTAGGTGCTGCGCAAAGATCGAGCGAGGTCCATGGCCGGCAGCCACCGCCGACCTAAGGCTTTCCTCATTTGCGGTCAGTAGCGTTGATCGTTGATCAGCATGGTTCACCGTAGACAACCACGACCGGACCGCGTCGTGATAGACGACCAACGTCGCCTGGTCGGTGTCGTAGACACCGCCTTCGACGGCGCTGATTCCCTCCTCAAGGGAGCGCCGCAGTAGTTCCAACCAGTACGGCAGTCCGGACCGCAGCTGTTGGGGGGTTACCCCCTGCGACAACGCATACGATTGCGCCTCCAAGAAGGCACCGATGGAGACGTTGTAGAAACTCCCGGCCATCGCCGCGTCAAGCACGTTGGCAGCGCCGGGCCTCTCACCCACGTAGGTCGACGCCCCGGCAATCGCTAGAAGGAGTTCGCGGTGGTCGGTCCACACGTCGACATGACCTGAATAGTTGACCAGCGTGGTGCTTTGACCGATGTCGTTGGGGTAAGCCTCGATGGCCCCATCGAGGTATCTCGCTCCCCGCTCGGAGGCCCACGAGCTGAATTCTTCCGCTTCGGTGGGGGACCCCGTGACGAGGTTGACGAGGGCGGCATCCCGCAACGGCTCCTCGGCCTCCGCCAGAACAGCACGTGCTGTCTCGTAGTTGGACAGGCACAGCAGGACCAGGGCAGGGCCGGTCATGACCGATTGAAGCGTCCCAGTACCGGCGCCCTCTTGGACCAGTGGAGTGGTCTTGGCTGGTGTTCTGTTCCAGACGTCGACGCTGCAGCCGAGACGCAGGAGCTCCCGGGCGATGGCGCTCCCCATCAACCCGGCACCAAGGATGACGACTCGGGGTAGTGGAATGGGCGACGGGTTCTTCACGTTGTCCTCCGTGATGGGTCTCTAGATGTCTTGGCGACCGATGCGCTGATAGACCTCGGGCTTGCGGGAACGCAGCCATAGCCCGTACACCACTCCTACGAGAACCAGGCCGTAGACCACCGCTAGTAGGACGTTGGATGCGGCCTGCGTAGCCCCGAAGAGAACTGCTACGTTCCGCGAGGCTAGAGCCAAGACAAAGGCAAGGCCCATCGCTGACAGCCCCGGGGCGGCGACGCTCGCGGCCGGGCTTATGGCGCGCCCCTGACGGCGCATCCTGGTGAGGTATGGAATAACGGCGACCGCTGTGCACAGCAGAAGGAAGAGAAGGGCATAGCCCCCGATGCCGACCAACGCAGCGTAGAGGCGCAACGGTTCGAGGTTGATCGTCAGCAGGACGGCGGTGGCCAGAAAGACGAGAGCACTGACTGCAACCGAGGCTCGGTGGGGCGACGCGTGTCGAGGATGGACGACGCTCAGAGAGCGGGGCAGGACAGCGTCAACACTGAGAGAGTAGAGGTAGCGGGCACACACGTTGTGGGTTGCCAGAACGGCCGCGAAAATGCTGCTACACAGCAAGACGTTGACGATATCCACCGCCACCTGCCCTAGGTACAGTCTGAAACTGCCGAGCATGGCACCAGTGGGGTCAGCACCGGTCGCCGCGACGACCGCGTCGGGACCGAAGGCAATGATGACCACGCCGGTGGTAACTGCGTACATGACAGCCATGACGATCACCGATAGGTAGGCCGCTCGCGGTACTGTCCGCGCGGGATCGCGAGTTTCCTCACGGAACACTGCGGTCGCCTCAAAACCGGCGAAACAGGTGACTCCGAACAGCAGTGCGAGCCCCACCGCACCGGAGGTGAAGTTGGACAAGTCCAGCGCCGGTACGGGACGCCCCTGCGGCCCTCCACGAAACAGAACGACTGCGTTGTAGGCGACGATGACCACCACCTCCAAACACATGGCCACCGTGAGGATTTTTGCGGAGAGGCTGATGCGGAAGTAGCCCAGTACGCCGGCGACGGCCTGCAGCACGAGCACCCAAACCCACCACTCGATGTCCGGACCATTGAGCATGTCGCGCACCAGAGCTTGAAGGGTGATTCCACCAAAGGCGTAGCTTCCGATCAGGATGAAGAAGTAGGCGAAGACGGCGACGAAGGCGCAGCCAAGGCCGAGTGGTCGCCCTAGGCCCGCGGTGATGTAAGCGTAGTAGGCACCGGGGTTGGGTAGGTGGCGACCCATGGTCGTGAACCCGACCGCGAAGACAATGAGGAGGACCGCGCACACGACGAAGATGAGGGGTGCGCCGAGCCCGTTTCCGGCGCCGATGACCACCGGAATGAATCCAACAGCGATCGACAGGGGCGCGTTGAAGGCGAGGACGGTGAATACCAGTTCCGCCACCCCCATGCTGCCACTGAGACGGACGGGCACGATGGGTGCTCCCGTGCCGGCCCAGTCCCCCGAACGCGGCTGATTGGAGTGAGACCGGTCGTCGCGGTCGTTAGCGACGTCAGTGGATGGGGTTTCTGGACTTTCCACGGCAGTTCTCCCCTTGAGTGTTTGTAGCGGGCGCGGGGCGCGGAACGCGGAACGCGGAGACGACGGATTGGAAGCGAGAACACGATCTACCCGCGGTGGTGGTCGTACGGTTCCAGAGTCAGAGAAGGGGGTCAAGGATTCAAGACGGCAGAGTTTCCAGCAACCACAGGTTCGCCAGGGTTCCCGCGTCAACAACCACGTCGGCTGCCGTGATACCCGAGGCATCCTCGCCGAGAAGGAAGGCCACGGTGCGTGCGACTTCCTCTGTGCTGACCATGCGGCCCAGTGGGGCTCGGGGCCAATTCGTCGTCATGGCCTCGAGCTGGGGGCTAGTCAGCGCAGCCTCCACCATAGGAGTCTTGGTCCATCCTGGGCTGACGGAGTTGCATCTAATTCCGTGAGGCCCGAGCTCCACCGCGGCTTGCCTCGTCAGGTGCAAGAGACCTGCCTTGGAGACGTTGTAGGCCGGGTAAGTTCCATCGATGCGGTGCCCATCGATGGAGGCAATGTTGACGATGGATCCCCCGCCGCGGTCTTTCATGTGCGAGGCGACACGTTGGGTGAGTAGGAACGGACCGGTCAGGTTGACGGCCAGCACATCGTTCCATTCCTTCGCCGACAGGGTGAGGAACGAGGCATCGTCGAAGATGCCGGCGTTATTCACGAGGCCGTCAATGTGCCCCCACCGTGCAACTGTCGTGGCGACGAGGCGATCGATGTCCCCCTCTGCCGCTACGTCTGCGGTGACTGCCTCGACGGTTCCCCGGCCAGGACCTGACTGGTCGCGCAGTGTTGTGATTGCGCTGTCGAGACGGTCACGGCCTCGACCGGCGAGGGTCACATTCCACCCTCGGGCCAGCAATACTGAGGCAACGGCCAACCCGATTCCCTGTGAGCCACCGGTCACGAGGGCTGTGGGCGGGGAGTTGTCTTGGCTCACGTGTCCTCCTCAGGGAATGTCTCGTGTCTGCGGTTGCCCGGAGCGGGTTGCTGTATGAGTCCCCGTTGTCGCCGGCTGGATTACCTGGTAGTCCTCAGGCCTGAACCGACGTGTCTGCCACCAATACTCGACGGTGGTGGCAGGCCATAGGGTGTCGTTACGGCCTCCATCGCTGAGGTACCAACTGTTGCAGCCAGAAGCCCAGACCGTCTTGCCCATCCGGCGTTGAACCTCTTCGTAGCTACGCTGCATCACTTCTGGCCGGATCCGTACCGCGGGGATCCGCTTCGCCCGTAGGTGTTGAAGCGCCTGGACGATGTAGTGGACCTGCTGCTCGATCATGAAGACAATCGAGTTGTGCCCCAGGGCGGTGTTGGGCCCCATCACCATCCAGAGGTTTGGAAAGTCTGCCGCAACGATTCCCAGGTGCGTGGCGGCCCCTTCTCGCCACTGCTCGGAGAGTTCTACCCCGCTGAGTCCGCGGACCTCCATCGGTGCTAGAAAGTCGGTCGCGGCAAAACCAGTGCCGAAGACGATGACGTCCGTCGGGTGCTCGACGCCGTCCGCGGTGACGACCGCGGATGGGCGCACCTCAACTATGCGTTCCGTCACGAGGTCGACGTCGTCGCGACACAGTGCTGGATACCAGTCATTGGAGACAAGGCGCCGCTTGCATCCAGGATCGTAGTCGGGAGTCACTGCCGCCCGCAGGAGATCGTCCGGGATGGACGCCTTTATGAAGGCCTCGGCCTTGCGGCGGTATGCGTCAACCACCTTCTGCTTGCCGAGAAACCCGCGGGCTAGAGTTTCGAAGTCCCAGTAGGTTTTCCACCTCAAGAGTTTCTGACTGACAGGGACCCGACGGAACAGCTGTGACTCCCAGCCGGTGTACTCGTGGTCGTCTCGTGGCATCACCCACGGGGGGGTGCGTTGGAAGACGGTCACGTGGTCAGCGATGCCGGCAATCTTTGGAACGAATTGGATTGCACTGGCGCCGGTGCCGATGACGGCTACCTGCCGCCCTTCCAGCGGTTTCGCGTGGTCCCAGGTGGCCGAGTGGAAGACCTCCCCGGTGAAGCTGCTCAGGCCTTCCAGGCGGGGAATGCTGGGCTGGCTCAGAGTGCCTGTCCCATTCACGACGACGTCGGCGATGAGGACTTCCCCGCTACCCGTGGTCACCTGCCACTGGGCGGTCTCAACATCGTAGGACATTCGGGTGACGTCAGTCTTGAACCGAATGTGCGGGCGAAGGCTGTATCGGTCGGCGACACCTCGCAAGTAGGCGAATAGCTCGTCGTGGCCGCAGTACCGGCGACTCCAGTCTGGGTTGGGCGCGAAGGAGAACGAGTACAGAACGGCGGGGACGTCGCAGGCACAACCGGGGTAGTTGTTGTCTCTCCAGGTACCGCCGACGTCCTCTCCACGTTCAAGGATGGTTAGTTTGTGGAAACCGGCTTCCATCAGCTTGACGGCCGCGCAGATTCCGGAGAACCCGCTGCCAACGATAACTATTCTCGGGTCGTCGTGGGTCACGGTAGCTCTTTTCACAGCTGGATCCAGGTGGTCTTGAGGTTGGTGAATTTCTCCAGCCCGTGGATGCTCTTGTCCGCCCCGTGGCCAGATTGCTTACGGCCCCCGAAGGGGACGGTCATGTCGCCCTCTTCGAAGCAGTTGACCCAGACCATTCCCGCGTCGAGGCACCGGGAGATCTTTACGGCCTGGGAGATGTCGCGCGTCCACACGGAGGAGCCGAGGCCGTACACGCTATCGTTGGCCAATGCGATCGCCTGTTCCGTGTCACGAAAGGAGAGGATGGAAAGGACGGGTCCGAAGATCTCGTCTTGCGCAAGGGCCATCTGCGGTTGGACGTGGGTAAACACCACCGGCTCGAGGAACCAGCCCGGTCCGTTGAGGGGGTCGGCAGAGCCGGAGACGAGGACCGCTCCGTCGTCTAGTCCGCGCTCGATATGAGCTAAGACGTCGGAGCGATGCGTCGAACTGGCCAGCGGCCCGATCTCGGTACTGGATTCCAGGGGATCGCCGATCACCTTAGCCCTGATGCGGTCGACCACCAAGACTGTGAGCTGCTCTTGGACGCTCTCGTGCACAATGAGGCGGGATGTCGCGGTGCACAGCTGACCGCTGTTGAAGGTAATTCCCCACGCGATCGCGTCGGCTGCGGCGTCCATGTCGGCGTCAGGCAGTACCACGACGGGCGTCTTGCCCCCAAGCTCCAGCCACAGCTGTTTGGCGTTGGAGGCTCCCGCATCGCTCAGCAGCCCCTTACCGACCGCCGTGGAGCCGGTGAACGACAAACCGTCGAGGTCGGGGTGACGCCCCATAGCTGCGCCGACTACCGACCCGCGGCCGACGAGAACTTGCAGAACGGAGTCGGGCAGCCCGGCTCTGGTCCCAAGCTCGGCCAGGAACAAGGTAGACAAGGGTGACTGGTCCGCTGGCTTGACGACGAGGCTGTTGCCGGCGGCCAGCGCCGCCGCCAACTTCCAGGTGAGCAACGTGATGGGCATGTTCCACGGAGTGATCATGCCCAGAACTCCGATCGGTTCGCGGGTGACGAGAGCCAGAGCGCCGTCGACCCCTCGAGGGGACTCGTCCATCAGCTTGTCGGCGATCTCGCCGTACCAGCGCAGTGAGCTCACTGCGGCCCGGGTCTCGACGTCGAGGGCAGCAGAGATTGGCTTGCCCATTTCCAGAGAGATGAGTAGCGCTAGGGTCTCGCGCTCTGCCTCGACCAGATCGGCCCAGAGCCGGAGGACCCGACCCCGTTGACGGGCCGTCGCACGCGACCACGTACCGCGCTCGAACGCAGCCCGAGCGGAGGCCACCGCGTGGTCGAGGGTTCGAGTGTCGGCGGCCGCCAGCGTGGTGAGGACGGAGCCGTCGCGAGGACTGATGAGCGGTCGACCCCCGATGGGACCGGTGTGATGTCCCCCATCGATCCACATGGCCGACGGTAGGACCAGATGGTCAGCCCGTTCGGCCCACGAACGAGACACGTCCGTAGCGATCGGCGGTGCCGCGGTCACGAGCTCAGGCACGAGGTGTCTCCGGGTGTGAAAGGTGACTCTCGGGTCGCAGACGGGTCCAGTCGGCGACGGCTTCCAGGTGGGCGGCTACGGACAGGAGTAGAGACTCCTCTCCCAGCGCTGCGGTGAACTGGACACCGACAGGCAGGTGTCCTGCGGGGCGGGCCGGCAGCGTGATAGCTGGCGCACCGGTAACGTTGGCCAGCGGTGTGAAGGGCACGTAGGCGAACAGGCGCCGCAGCCATTCCGCAGGCGAAGCAGGAACCTCATCCATGGACGGTTCCGACGTCGGCCAGGCGGGGCGGGCTGTGGATGGAGTCACCAGCAAGTCGTAGGTCTTGGCCTGCTGTTCCGCAATCTGACGGGTGATCCGGTTCTGCCATGCCCGCGCGGCGGCGACCTGTTGCCAGGAGAGGTGTTCACCCGCGTCTGCGAAGACGCGAGTCACCGGACGCAACCCCACGTTCGCTGGTCGACCGGGGCGCGGTCGTACGCTGCGGACGGTCTCGGCGATGGACGCGGACCAAAATATGGAGCTCATCTCGATGAACTCGTCACCGTCGATGCCGAGGTCGACGTTGATGACGTGGTGGCCCAACGCAGCCAAGGTGTGAGCGGTCTCAGTAACGGCGCGCACGCAGTCGGCGTCGACGGGTCCACCGAAAGGCGAGGTGGAACTAACGGCGATGCGCAAAGGTCGGGATGCGGAGGAAGAGAGCTCCGCCAGCCACCCATTGGTCGGGGTGGGAAGGAGGTAGCGCTCACCGGTCGCCTTGCCGCCGGCGATGTCTAGCAGGGCTGCGGTATCGCGCACGCTGCGGGTGATGGCAAACTCAGTGGAGAGTCCGAACAACGGGTCGTCACTGTCGGGTCCGGTGGGAACCCTGCCTCGGCTTGGTTTGAGTCCGATGAGTCCGCACAGCGCGGCCGGGATCCGGATGGAGCCTGCAGCGTCGTTCGCATGAGCCCACGGCAGTGCGCCAGCGGCTACCAGGGCAGCACTGCCACCGCTACTCCCCCCCGGCGTGCGGGTCGTGTCCCACGGATTATGCGTTGCTCCGCCAATGGCGGACTCGGTGGTGCAACTGAGACCGAACTCCGGGGTGCTTGTGCGGTACAAGACGTCGAGCCCCGCACGGCGCCACCGCAGCATCAGCGCGCTGTCCTGCTCTGCTCGATGTCCAGCAGTCAGGGCGCTCCCACTTTCGTGTAGCACTCCCGCCGCCTGGCACACCAGGTCCTTGACCGCGAAGGGCACGTGCCGGTAGTCACCGTGCTTCCTGGGGTCGGGATCGACATCCAGTGGGGATAGCTCGAGCCGCTCACCGACTACCGCGTTGAGGACGGGGTCCACGGCGGTGACAGCAGCGACCGCAGCAGCGCGGACCTCGACGGCGCTGAACTCGCCGCTGCGCAGGCCTTCGGCCAGAGCCGTTGCATCCAGCACGCTGTACTCATGAAGCAACATCGATGCCCCAGGCCCGGTCGAGGGAGCAGTTGACCAGCCAGGTAAAGGCCTGGTCGTCGCCGGTGCGCCACTCTGGGTGCCATTGGACCCCGAGCACGGGGTGACCGGGCATCTCCAAAACCTCCGCCGTCCCATCGGGGGCCCGCCCACTGATGAGGAACTCCGACGGACAATCCGCCACCGCTTGGTGGTGCAGGGAGTTGACCGCGATCCGAGGGCCGTAGAGTCCCGCCGCCAAGGACCCGGGCTGCAGGATGACGTCGTGGGTCTCCGCCTCCACAGGGTAATCGGGGGAGGTGTGGTCGATATCGTGGTGGGGAAGGTCGCCGACGAGGGTGCCCCCGAAGGCGACGTTCAGCAGTTGTACCCCGCGGCAGATGGCGAGGGTGGGAACGCCGAGGGCAACGGCGTGCCGCAGCAGGCCGGCTTCGTAGCGGTCCCGGTCGGGGTCGAACGGCTCCTGGGAAAGCGCCGGATCGCCACCCCACAGCCGCGGATCCACATCCTGACCCCCTGTCACCACCAGGCCGTCGAGCCGGGTCAGGATCTCATGCCCAGCGGACTCGTAGGGAAGTTCCACCGGCAGGCCGCCTGCGCGGTCAACACGGCGAGCGAAATCAGCAAAATATACGTCCACCGAAGTTTGCCGGTACCGCTCTTCAAAGCTGGCAAGTTGGGCCGAAGACAGTCGGCGCCCGGTCAGGCCGATCAGCGGCTTCATGCTTGGCTCACCTCCACCACGGCTCGGGTTACCTCGCCCCGTCGCAACGCGTCAAAGCCTTCGTTGATGTGGTCCATCGGAAGGCGCATAGAGATCATCTCGTCCAGTTTTAGGCGTCCCTGGGCATAGAGCTCAAGCAGCCGCGGGACATCGGTGCGAAACTGGTTAGATCCGATGAACGATCCCTGTAACTTCTTCTCGTTGAACAGCAGGTCGGTGGCCGGGATCCTCACAGGTTGATCGTCGGGAATCATTCCCAACACGGTCGCCGTTCCGCCCGGGCCTAGGCAGGCGACTGCCTGTTCGACGGTCTCGCGGCGGCCGATGGCCTCGAAAGCGAAATCGACGCCGGCGCCGGTGAGCTCTCGCACGGCCTGGAGAACGTCTTGGTGTGCGGCGTTGATGACGTGGGTCGCTCCGAACTCCTTGGCGGCGTCGAGCTTGGCTGGACTGATGTCCACGGCAATCACCCGACCGGCTCCACCGAGCCGCGCGCCTTGGACAGCCGCCATACCGACTCCCCCACAGCCCACGACAAGAACGTCGGCGCCCAGCGGGATCCGGACGCTGCGGGTTGTCGCACCGACACCGGTCAGCACGGAGCACCCGACGAGGCAGGCCCGATCGAGGGGGACACCCGCCGGAACCGCGACGACCCCGTTCTCGTGAACAACCATCCGTTCGGCGAAGCCGCCAATGCCGCTCATGGTTCCGATGGCCGTGCCGTCAGGAGTTGTCGCAACGGGGCGAGGGCGCTTCCGCAGCGCCGATCGGTTAGCGCAGATTGACAGGTGCCCATCAGTGCAGTAGCGACAGTGTCCGCAGAAGATCGTCAGACAGGTGACCACGTGGTCACCGATGCGTACGGACTCCACCTCTGAACCGACCCGGGTCACGACACCGGCGGCCTCGTGTCCGAGGATCTCCGGGAGACTGGTACTAAAGGTACCGTCGATGTAGTGCAGATCGCTGTGACAAAGGCCGACGGCCGCGGTGCGGATCTCCACCTCTCGCGGACCGGGCTCGTCCAGGACGACGTCCTGCAGGTCGAGGCGACCGGGCTCGACCAGTACCGCTGCTCTCATGTCGATCTCCTTCTCAAGGAACGCGGAGGGGCCGGATGCAAGAGGGTGCTTGCGCTGCGCCAGTGCCGTCGATGTTCACACGAGCTCGAAGTAGCGGGTGAGTTCCCACTGCGAGACACCTGCCTGTGGATCACCGCCACCGGTGTGAAAGCTGAACCACTCCCAGCGCCGGGTTCCGATCCAGTAGTCGACCAGGGCTGGGCCCAGTGCCTTGGTGAGATCGGTGTCAGCGGCGAGTGCGTCAGTCGCCGCAGACAGGCTGCGAGGGAGGCGTTCCGGAGTGTCAGTGTCCACTGAACCTGGGGGTAGGGCCCATGCCATGTGGTCCAGGCTGGGGCCCGGGTCACTGTGGTTCTGCAGTCCGAGGAGTCCGCCGGCCAGGAGCGCGGCGAAGGCCAGGTAGAGGTTGGCGTCAGCGGAAGGAATGCGGTACTCGATGCGCGATTGTTTGGCGTCTCGGCAGATTGCCCGTACGGCTGTGCTCTTGTTCTCCAAGCCCCAACTGACCGTCGTGGGCGGCCCGTTCAGCTCCTCGATCCGTCGGTAGGAGTTGATCGTAGGAAACGAGAACGACGTCGCTGCCGGCATGGTCTCCAAGACCCCACCCATGAACTCACGCATCAGCGCGGACGGACTACGGGAGTTCTGGACGTCGTGGAAGACATTCTCTCCGTCTTGGTACAGAGACAGGTTGATGTGGGCACCTTGCCCGAACTGTTCCGGGGACCACCTGGCCATGAATGTCACGCTATGGCCGCGTTCGAACGCTACCTGACGCATCACCAGTTTGACGCGGTTGTAGTTGTCCACTGCGGTCATCGGGTCGGTGGGAGGAAGGTTGATTTCGACCTGCCCGGCCGCCGACTCATCGCACCATCCCTCCCAAGCGATGCCCATCTCATCAAGGCGTTCGGTCACCGCGTCGAGATAGCGGGTGAAGGCGACGGGGCGGGCGATGACGTACAAGGCGCCAGCCGAACCCCCCAGCGGGTGCAGCCCTTGGAATCCGAGACGGCGGGCCTCGTCGATGGACTCTTCGAAGACCGTCGCCTCGATCTCAATCGCTGCTTTGGCGCTGTAGCCGAGATTGGTCAAATGCTGCACCTGCCGGCGCAGGACGGAGCGGGAACACACCGGCAGCGGTGCCCCGTCACGGTCCACCAGGTCGCACAAGACGGTGGCCAGACCGACAAGGTGCGGGTCGAGCGCCAGCGTTGAGCTGTCACCCCGCAGAGTGACGTCGGCCATCTCCCCACGCCAGCTGCCGTAATCGAACCCCAACTGGGGGACGTTGGCCAGGTCCACGCCGAAGGCCACGTCGCAAAAGCTCCACCCGGTCTTCAGGCCGGAGAGGAACTTGGCAACTGAGACGTACTTGCCCGAAACGACACCGTCGAGGCTGATCGTGTCCAGGCGAACGGTCCGGACCCCCCGCTCACTTAGCCAGTCTTTGACCTCTTCATACTCAGACATCGAACATCACCTTCAAGGAAGCGCCGGAGACCGTGGAGAACTGGCTGAACGTTCCGCGGATCTGCAAATCTCCGGCGTAGACGGCCTCGGGAAAGAACCGCATACCAGCCAGGAAACGGCTGAGTTCTCGCGCTGAACCGTGCACCTCATACGGCGCACCTGGTCCCTCCCCCAGCCTGATCCGACAACCAGAGGACGTCTCTTGCAGGCTGAGTGCAGGCAAGCCGCGCACCTGGCGCGTCAGGGTCCAGAATGAGTCAGTCAGGTTCTCCCAATCTGGTAGCGGCGGTTGCATGAGGACTTCGCCCACGCTGATCACATCCTGCTGGCCCGTGGACGGGACCCTCTCTGAGACTTCCCGAGAGTCCAACGAGAGGACGATCGTCGCCTTCGGTGGCTGACTCTCTCCCCCGCCTACATGGATATGACCCCCAGCCGCCGTGATGAGGGCACGCTGCTGGTCAGAGTCGGTCGCCACCGCGATGGTGCCGACCAGCCCTTGCAGCAGCGAGCAGCGAGTCGAATCCCACGTGTTGAGGGCCAGGACGTGCGCAATCCACCGGACGAAGGGAGGCGCGTCGCTATCGCGGGTGAGTGCGACCCCGCCTTGTGTACCGATGGAGACCGGTACGGGCATGGTGTGCAAAGATCCACAGCCCTTTCTGAGTTCGGGGCAGACCACCACCATGCCGAGGGCGATGGCGATCTGGGTGGGCCGCTTCAGCGCGGCAGGAGGTCCGTGGCGCTGCGGGTGTTGCTGAGGTCACCTTCAAGCAGGACATGCGGGTCGCCCATCTCGAACCAGCCGCAGAAGGGGATGTTCACGTTCCAGCCGAGCAGTCGCTGAACCTGCTCCGGGTAGCTCTGCGCGACCTCAGCCGGAACGGCCAGGAACTGATTCTCCTCCTGACGCAGGTAGCCGCGGCAGATGGACACCGAGATGGCCAGGCGCGACTCGGCGGTGGTGATGTTGGTACCCCCACCGTGGAAGACCGATCCGAGGTGGATGAGGCCAGAGCCCCGGGTCATCTCGGCCGGGACGGCTTCGGAGGGGTCAGGACGTCGGTCGTCGTCCCACCGATGGCTTCCCGGGACCACCATGGTCGCCCCGTTGGCTGCGGTGTAGTTGGTGCCGGCGTAGAGGGTCTGGACCTGGCTCTCAGGTCCCGGGTGGGTCCGGTGGTGGACCATGTCGTCGCGGTGTAGCGCCTGCGCCTTCTGACCCGGGCCGATGTAGATCGCCTGGGTAGCTGAGAGCTGGACACTTCCTTCGGACTCGTGGTGCTCATCGCCCACGAAGTAGCGGGTCGTGCTACGCAGCAGCTTCTCGGCAGCACCCAGCAGGTGTGGTTCGGTGAGCAGCGCGGCCGAGCTCGGCGACTTGCCCATGATTCCGGAGGTGCGGCGCGTCTGACGACCCACGAACTCACCGGACCCGCCGGGCGTGGCCTCCAGATAGGGGGACAGTTCATTCCAAATCTTGTCCATGACTTCAGGCGAGATCAGGTCCGCGACGATGACGCCGCCATCGCGTTCAAGCACCTCAACGACGTCGTCGACTGTCGCGCTGCCGGGCAGTGTCGTGAGCTCAGCCATGGTCTCTCCTTAGGCCTGCGAAGGCACCTGTCCTTCGAACTGATCATGGGTCCGGGCGAGGCAAGGCGTGGTCAGAGCAGCGTCCTGGGCCCTGGGGCCGGCGCATCCATCCCCTTCGACTTGATCGCTTGACCAAGAAGATAGGCAGCGATACATCCGAGGGTCAAGGGGGTGGACGGCACAAGACTGGCGAAATAACACAATGTTCACACGGGGATGTTTAGGTAAGCCTACCCATGCATGAGGCGACTGCGTTCAGGTGAGGCTGAATACGCTGCGGCCAACCAGGCAATCCTGGTCAAGCGTCCTACTTGCGTGATGAACTGTTGCCGACGCCTGACTGGATGGAGCTCCATCGTGAAAGATCTTGATCTACGTGGACGGCACGCCGTGGTCACCGGGGCAGCGAGCGGCATCGGGGCCGCGTGCGCCACGGCTCTGCGCACGGCCGGAGCCACGCTGACGCTCCTCGACCTCCCGGGTCTGCAGCTTGAGGCACACGCGGCTACGCTGGACGCACAGGTCCTACCCGTGGACCTAGCCGACGACAACGCCGTGTCCCGGTTGCGCCTGGAGGCCGACATCCTCGTGAACAGCGCGGGGCTTCAACGGGTCGCCTCGGTCAACCAGCTGCCCCTCGACGTCTTCCGACGCATGCAGGCGGTCATGGTGACCGCACCCTTTGCGCTAGCGCAGTGCGTCCTACCCTCCATGTACGCCAAAGGCTGGGGCCGCCTCATCCACATCTCCTCCATCCATGGCCGCCGGGCCTCCGCCTTGAAGTCTGCTTACGTCGCGGCCAAGCACGGGCTTGAGGGCCTATCCAAAGTTCTAGCGGTGGAGAGCGGGCCTCACGGGGTGACCTCGAACTGCATCGCCCCCGGCTATGTCCGCACGCCCTTGGTCACGGGCCAGATTGCCGACCAGGCCCAGGCGCTGGGCCTAGATGAGGAGTCGGTCATCGCCGAGGTGATGCTTGCGCGCTCCTCGATCAAGCGGCTCCTTGAACCGGAGGAGGTAGCGGATGCCGTCCTCTACCTCTGCAGCGACGCCGCAGCGTTCGTCACTGGCACCTCGCTGGCACTCGATGGCGGATGGACCGCCCAGTGATGAGGTCCTTACAATATGAAGCTACAGTTGGAAGCTGACGTCTCAACTGACCGGATTCATGGAGCCATCAAGGATCAACATGCCCCGCACCAGCGCTGAGCAGCGGCGAAAGGAATTCGTCACCGCCGCGGTAAAGGTCATTGCCGAAAAAGGTATCGAAGGGGCTACCACGCGCCGCATCGCCGCCGAAGCAGGCGCCTCGTTGGCGACGCTGCACTACTGCTACGACTCCAAGGAAGAGCTTTTTCACGACATCTTCGAGAACATGGCAAACGCGGTCCGCGATTCCGTTTGGCATGTAGCGCCCGGATGTGGGCTGGGTCGTGCCGCCGCTACCTTGCTGCGCCAGCTGATGGGTTGGTATCTCAGCGAGGAGACCTACGCCCGAGCTCAGAGCGAGGTCTTCTACTGGGGCATCCGACAGCACCCAGAAGCTGGCATGAAGTACTACTCGGCGTTCTTCGAAGTGGTAGAAGAACACCTCATCCGTGGTCTTCGCGACGATGACGACCGTAATCTCGTCCCCATCTTGACGCACATGGTTTTCGCCGCGGCCGACGGCCTCCTGCCGCAGTGGCTGGCCCACGGCGACCCAACGGCGACAGCCGTGGACATCGACACTTTCGCCGAGGCGTTCGAACGGCTGACCGAGCGACGAAGGCCCTGACCTCGGTCTCTCATTCGGGTCTGCTGCACTGATCGGTGACAACCGAGCTGGCTTGCCCGCAGGGCAGCCTGGAAGGATGTCGCTGTGCCCAAGCCCTACCCCCGTGAGTAC